>JBKOXV010000090.1:0-5509 GCA_046725105.1 bacterium
GCTCGAACCCGAAGCGCGACCGCCAGATGACGAGGTAGAAGAGGATGCCGAGCACGATGGCGAACGGGAGGAAGCCCTGCAGGATCGTGTTCGGCGGCAAGTGGTAGCCGAACGTCTCCAGCAGCCTGTTCAGCGACGGGATCCACGCCGACCGGGCCAGCGGGTCGGTCTGGGCCACCAGGGTGGCGCTCTCGTCCCGGAAGTACTCGGCCAGCAGGAAGGCCGTGATGCCCGTGGCGATGAAGTTGAGCATGATGGTCGAGACGACCTCGTTCACGCCCCGGGTGACCTTCAGGATGCCGGCGACGGCGGCCCAGGCCCCGCCGGTGGCCACGGCGACGACGAGGATGAACGTCACGTGCAAGGGCGCCGGCAGCGAGACGGCGGCCCCGGCGGCGGCGGCCATGAGGGCGGCCAGTCGGTACTGGCCGTCGGCACCGATGTTGAAGAGGCCCATCTTGAAGCCGATGGCCACGGCCACGCCGGCCACGTAGTACGGCACGGCCCGGTTGATGATGGCGACGACGGAGTCGGCCGAGTCGAGGTACTCCCACATCGTCTGGAACGTCTCGACGGGACTGTGGCCGGAGATGAGCAGGGCGATCGACGAGACGAGGATGGCAAGGACGGCGGCGATGACCGGGGCGGCGAGGGCGTAGAAGATCCGGGACCTCATGCCGTGGCCGCCTCCCGGGCGCCCGTCATGTACGAGCCGAGCTCGACCGGGGTGACGCGGGCCGGGTCGAGCGTGGCCACCATGCGCCCGCGGTACATCACCAGGAGGGTGTCGGAGAGGCCGATGAGCTCGTCGAGGTCGGCCGACACCAGCACGACGGCGAGCCCGTCGCGCCGGGCTCGCTTGATGACCTCCCAGACGGCGGCCTGGGCGCCGACGTCGATGCCACGCGTCGGGTGCGAGGCGATGAGGACGCGCGGCGATGCCATCATCTCCCGCCCCACGATGAGCTTCTGCTGGTTGCCGCCCGACAGCGCGTAGGCGGCCACCTCGGGCCCGGGCGTGCGCACGTCGAAGTTCTCGATGATCTCCTCGGTGCGCCGCTTGGCACCCGACCGGTCGATCCAGAGACCCCGGCCGGCGGGCGGCTGGTGCTGATGGCCGAGGGCGACGTTCTCCCACAGCGGCGCCGAGAGCACCAGGCCGTCGCGCTGGCGGTCCTCCGGGATGTACCCGAGGCCGTGCTCTCGCCGATCCCTCGTGCCCTCGTGGGTGGCGTCGCGGCCTTCGATCACGATCCGGCCGGCGGCGAGGGCCTCGGTGCCGAGCAGGGCGCGCACCAGCTCGCTCTGGCCGTTGCCCTCCACACCGGCGATGCCCACGATCTCGCCGCGGTGGACCCTGAAGGACACGTCGTCGACCAGAACGCGGCCGTCCTCGTCGACGACCCTCAGGCCTGCGACTTCGAATGCCTCTTGGTCGGTGACCGTGGACGTGCGCGTCTCGGGGGTCGGGAGCTCGCTGCCCACCATGAGCTCGGCCAGGTCGTGGGCCGTCACCGTCGGGACGTCGTCGATCTCGCCCACGGTGCGCCCGGCGCGGATGACGGTGATGGCGTCGGCCACCGCAAGCACCTCGTCGAGCTTGTGCGAGATGAAGATCACCGTGGAGCCCTGGGCGGTGAGCTCGCGCAGGGCGGCGAACAGCTCGCGCACTTCCTGCGGCACGAGCACGGCGGTCGGCTCGTCGAGGATGATGATGCGGGCGCCGCGGTAGAGCACCTTGAGGATTTCGACCCGCTGGCGCTCGCCGACGCCGAGGTCGCCAACGAGCTCGTCGGGCGACACGTCGAGTCCGAAGAGCGTGGCCAGGTCGCCGATCTGGCGCCGGGCCAGCTTGATGTCGAGGCGGAACTGGTTGCCGGGCTCCTCGCCCAGCACGACGTTCTCCCAGACGGTGAGGTTGTCGGCCAGCATGAAGTGCTGGAACACCATGCCGATGCCGGCGTTGATGGCATCGCGGGTCGAGTGGAACTGGCGCTCGACCCCGTTCACCAGGATGGTGCCCTCGTCGGGCCGGTGCGCCCCGTACAGCGTCTTCATCAGCGTCGACTTGCCGGCGCCGTTCTCGCCCACGATGGCGTGGATGGTGCCGGCCTCGACGCGCAGGTTCACTCCGTCGTTGGCGACCACCCCCGGGAACCGCTTGACGATGTCGCGCAGCTCGATGGCCGGAGGCGCCCCACCCGCGGTCGTCACGGCGCTAGTTCTAGTGGGAAACGGGAGGTGGCGGGCGCATGGCCCGGCACCTCTCCCTGGTCGTTCACCGACGCAGCCGAGTGCTACGTGCCGTCGGGCACCTTGATCTTGCCGTCGATGATCTGCTGCTTCAGTTCCTCGATCGTGCCGGCATACTTCTCGATGTCCTTGTTGCTGCCGGAGTAGGCGATGCCGCCGTTCGCCAAGTCGTACGTCTTGACCTCGCCCTTGAGCGTGCCGTTGAGCTGGGCGGCAATCGCCTCGTACGTGGCCACGTCGACCCGCTTCAGCATCGACGTGAGGATGTACGGCTTGATGTCGTCGGTGACGAGTTGGTACTGGTCGGAGTCGACGCCGACGGCGTAGACCTCGCCTGGCTTCTTTCCCGTCTCTTTGGCTGCCTCGAAGACCCCCTTACCAGAGCCGCCGGCGGCGGGATACACGACGTCGATCCCACTGTCGTACATGGCCTTGGCCGTGGCCTTCCCCTTGGCCGGGTCGTTGAAACCGGTGAAGTCGGGCGGCTGCGTGAGGTACTTGACCTCCACCGTCGCATCCGGGTCGACCTGCTTCACGCCCGCCGTAAAGCCGGCCTGGAACTTCTTGATGAGGGGCGTCTCGACGCCGCCGATGAAGCCGATCTTGCCGGACTTCGACGCGCAGGCAGCGGCGGCGCCGACGAGGAACGAGCCCTCGTGCTCGGCGAACACGTTCGAAAGCACGTTAGGTGCCGGCGTGGTGGTTTCCTTGCCGTCGGCGCCCACTGTGTCCACGACCTCGTCGATGATGGCGTACTGCTGGGTCGGGTTCTGCGCGGCCGACGCCACCGTCGCGTCGTTCCAGAGGAACCCGACGGCCACGATGAGGGCGTTGTTGCCGACGAACGACTTGATGCGCTCGGGCCGATCGCTGCCGTCGGTGGCGGTGGGCGTCGACTCCTGCCCGGTGACGCCGAAGTCGGTCTTGGCCTTGTCGAGGGCGGCGGCGGCGGCGTCGTTGAACGACTTGTCGCCCCGGCCGGTGACGTCGTAGAGCAGGCCGATGCTCTTGCCCTGGCCGCTCGCCTTGAGGGTGGGGAGGGGATCGACCTTCACCGTGCCGGACTTGCACTCGCCGGTCCCTCCACCGGCCGCCGTGGTGGTCGCCCCACCTCCCGCCGCGGCGGTGGTGGTGGCCCCGCCACTCGACGAACTGTTATCGCTCCCACACGCCGCCGCCACGAGTGCAAGCGAGGCCGCGAGTGAGAGCGCCATTGCCATGCGGCGTCCTTGGCGCATTGATTCCCTCCGGGGTTGGTTCGGGTGGATCCCCTGGTGACCGAACGACGGTAAGCGGCCCGATCGCCGTCGGCAAGGATAGACATCACCGTGTAACGGAGCCGTCATGGCGCCCCCTTCCCTTCCCCCTTCCGTTTCACGCTGGTTTGACCACCTCACACGTAGTTGGACTAGCGCGAAAGCCGAGGACGCAGCGGCAACCCGTCCCTGACCGTCGCGGACCGGCCCCCTAGAGTTGCCCGCGGGATGATGGGTTCGACGCGGTCGGTGGTGACGAATCCGCGACGCCGTACCCACCGAAACGGTGGCTCGGGCGGCGCGGATCGTGCCGAATGGGCTGGTGCGAGGGATCCGGGCGACTGATGCTGTTCCCCACCATCCAGTTCGGCATCTTCTTCCCGATCGTGTTCGTCGGGTCGTGGCTCCTCCGGCCCCATCCGCGCCGTTGGAAGCTCTTCATGCTGGTCGCCAGCTACATCTTCTACGCCTGGTGGGACTGGCACTACTGCTTCCTGCTCGCCGCCGTCACGATCGCCAACCAGATCTTCGTGGTGGGCGTCGCCGAGTCCCGCAGTCGGGCCGCCAAACGGGCGTGGTGCCTGGGCGGAGTGGCCGCCGACGTCGCCGTGCTCGGCTACTTCAAGTACTACGGCTTCTTCGTCGACTCGGTCACCGACGGGTTCGCCAAGCTCGGCATCCACCTGTCGCCACCGCTCGTGCAAGTCGTGCTTCCCATCGGGATCTCGTTCTTCACGTTCCAGGCGATGAGCTACATCATCGACGCCTACCGCGACAACTTGAAACCGGTCAGCCTGCTCGACTTCGCCGTCTATCTGTCGTTCTTCCCGCATCTCGTGGCGGGACCGATCGTGCGGGCCGTGGAGTTCCTGCCGCAGCTGCGCCACCGCCCCGACCCGCGCTACATCGAGGCGTCGAGGGCGTTCCGACTCATCGTCGCCGGCATGTTCAAGAAGGTGGTGGTGTCGAGCTTCCTTGCCAGCACCATCGTCGACAAGGTCTTCGCCGCGCCCGGAAACCACAGCTCGCTGGAGATCCTCTTCGCGATCTACGGCTACGCCTTCCAGATCTACGCCGACTTCAGCGGCTACACCGACATCGCCATCGGTTGCGCGCTCTTGCTCGGCATCAAGTTCCCGCCCAACTTCGACTCGCCGTACACCGCCTTGTCACTGCAGGACTTCTGGCGCCGCTGGCACATGACGCTCTCGCGCTGGCTGCGCGACTACCTGTACATCTCGCTCGGCGGCAACCGCGGCGGCCGGTGGAAGACGTACCGCAACCTGATGCTCACGATGTTGATCGGCGGCCTGTGGCACGGCGCCTCGTGGACGTTCGTGGTGTGGGGCGGTATCCACGGCGTGGGGCTCGTCGTCGAGCGCTTGGCCGCCGACCGCCGCGAGGCGCTGGGCCTGCCCGAGCCGGCCGACACCGCCTGGCACCGGTTCGTGCGGTGGGCGGTCACTTTCAACGTGGTGTGCCTGGCGTGGGTGTTCTTCCGGGCGCCGACGTTCGGCATCGCCATGGACATGCTGACCGGGCTGTTCACGCAGTGGGGTCAGCCCTCGCCGCTGGTCAGTGGGCTGTTGATCGTCACGCTGGCCGCCATGATGGCCAGCCAGTTCGTGCCCGAGGCGACCATGCAGCGCGTCCAGGCGGCGTTCTCGACGTTCCCGCTCGTGGCCCAGGGAGCCACCTTGGCCGGCTGCTTCTTCCTGATCGACGCCCTCGGCCCCACCGGCGTCGCCCCGTTCATCTACTTCCAATTCTGATGGCTACCGACTCGGTCCACGACCCGCTCGTCGGGAGGCGCGGTGGCGACGGGTCGCGTCCGGCCGGCCGGGCCGCGCCGATCCGGCGCCCCACCGAGCGGCCATCCCCCGACAGCAACCGGCGCCCGCCCATCCGCACCGGCCCACCGGCACCGCCGCGGGGCGGTCCACGCGAGCGCCGGTTGTCGGCCGGCCAGGTGTTGATTGTCGGCCTCATCACCTTCGGCC
>JBKOXV010000162.1:0-15650 GCA_046725105.1 bacterium
GGGCTTGGTCATCCGCGAGCGGGCGTCGGGCCCTGCGCATTGCCGCCGGGACATACTCCGGAAGCGCCTGCTCCAGCAGCCATTGGAGCAGCAGCGACCACGACGTCTCGACCGGTACGACGTAGCGCCGCTCGACGCCGTCCGGCGAGACCCACGCGGCGACGACCGGCTCGCCAAGCTCGGTCTCGACGATGGGCACCAGAGTGCCCTGGGCAGGGTGGTGTTCGCGGCCGTTGTACGACTCCAGCGTTACTCCGCTGAGCGACAGAACGCGCCACAAAGGTGCCGAACCGCAGCTGAGCATGCGCAGCGCTAGCTGACCGTCCGCGTCACTGAGGTCGGCTGCAACCCGGACTCGTCCGCCCTTCCCGATCGGTCGGCTGCTGATCGTCGTGTAGATCCGCCCCAGGGAGATTGAGTCGTCGTGCTGTACGAGGACGCTGCGCGGCTTGTCTTCAAGGTCGCCAATCGGGCTGATCACCAACGCGATCTCGCCTCGGCTCTCAGCCCCCTGGCGGAAGCGATCGAACTCGCCGGCACCGTGTCCGGCGTAGATGCTCGGTTGCAAAGCCGCGGCGCAGTCGGCGGTATCGAAGCCCACCCAGCGCGGTTCGAAGCCAACGGCTTCCCAGTCGAGACTCGGGCTGGCGACCGCCGGCCGGCGTTGCTTCTGCAGCCACGGTGACGCCTCGTCGCCGTACTCACGTTGCCTGGCGTCGATGTCGTCCCACGACTCCGGAGGCTCGGAACCCACATGAACAGGAATCGAGAGTTGTGTCATAGGGGCTTCGTCACTTTGTTTGCGCGTCGTGTTCGCGTCGTCATTCGTCCTTTTCCGTCCTACTGCCCGGGACGCAACAGGCGTGGAGATGCAGGGACGCCCTGTCTTGGTCCTTCATTCCAGAAGGTCCTCGAGTAGGCGTTCCTCGTGGACCACGCGCCCTGTCTCTTGCATTGCGTTCTGCAAGGCGGGATCCCATGGCGTCGGGCCCGGAGGCCGATCTTCGATTGGTAGTTGGACTCCAACTGCCGCTGCAGCCTTGACCGCTGCTCGATAGTGCGCGGCATCCATGCGCCATGGGACGAGGCCGATCTGTCGCATTCGCGCACAGATGGCCAATCCCGGAACATCGAAGTCCCCGTGGTACAGCAGCGCCGCGCCGCAGGTGAGCAGTTGGTCCAGGAGGAGTCGAACCGCTGAGGATGGGTTGCCATTCGTCGTGATGGTCGCTCGAGCGGACGACCGCTGGGCGGCGGCTTCCACGACGCGTGGATTCTCGGCGACCAAAATCGTCGTGCCGGCCGCCACGTGGACGCGGTGGGTCGCCAGGGCGTAGCGGGTTAGATGGAGCGGAACGCCGGCCTTGGTCGCCGCGGTGGTGAGGTCGTGGAGGCCCGACTCCGGGAGGACGGGCAATGCCCAGGTGAGCACTGCCCCTGAGACTTGGTCGGTGTGCACTCCGGCGCGCTCCCAGGCTCCCTCGATCAGGTCACGGTCCATGCGATGGGCGAGGGCTCGAGCGACCACTGTCTCGAGTGCGGTTCCAGTATCGAGGGCGTGCGAGGAGCCGAGGACCGCGGCGGCAAGATCGGTCCTGGAGATCGAGCGATCGGCCGACGCCGGTTCGAGCCGGTCGAGGATGCGTCGCGTGGACTGGACGAGCGTGATGGCGGCGGGCGCGTCGAGTCCTCTCAGGAGACCGGCCCGGACGACGTCGTCGATCCATGCCGTCGCCCACGGCTCCGGCCACGCTCGCACCGCAATGCGGGCAGCTGAGCGCGCGGACTCGCGCTCGGCTCGTGCCGCCCGACGAGCGGCCGGCTCTAGTGAGGGAGCGAAGCCCAGATTGCCGAGCGCAATAGCCAGATCGGTGCCGACTCCGAGCTCGACGAGCGCGGTCTCGACCGCGGCAAGGTCGAGCATCGATGTCGGCTTGCGACCGAGCAGGCCGGTCAGCGTGAGCCGGGCCTCGCTAGACAGCGAGGGCAGGCGGATCCGGCCACGATTGTCGAGGCCACGCGATTCGAGGCGGTCCCGGACGGCACGCCAGACCGGTGACATCGATGATGACGTGAGCGACTCCCGACCTTTCACCACAGCGCCGCCTGTCGCTGATCGATTTCGGCGGCCGGTTCCACCGGCTTGAACCTCGCGGCGGCTGGGAGGAGGCGAAACGACGTGTCGTCGGACGCAGCGAGACCTACGTCGCACAGCAGCGTGGTGACGTCACGGGCGAGCCGATCGGGTCGTTCCACGTAGTCCTGTGACCAGTGCTTTGCGTGTTGTGCGGCGAGCTCCGTGACGAGCGTCGTGACATCCGCGTGCGGGCGGGCTCCGGTGGCGCTGGCCTCGTCCACCATGCGTTCGATCACCAGCAAGGCGGCGTGACCGAGCGTGCCGGTGCTCGGAAACCGTCGGTCGGCGAGGACACCAGCGGGATCGATCATCGCTACGCCTTCGGCCCGCGCTTCAAGTACGAGGCCGAACATCTCGTCGAGTTGGCGTTCCTCTTCGCCGAGCCGCCGGCGCAGCTCAGTCCATTCGTCGTCGGTCACGTTCTCGCGGTAGAGCACGGCATCCTCGACGAGACGAACCCGCATCCATTGACGGGTTGCCGAACGCCGCGCGGCGCGCCGCAGCAGGTCGTCGTCGGTCTCAGCACCGGCCGTGGCTGGAACCAACAGGAGCGCGATCCGGTCAGGCCGGACGCGGAGCACCGCGTCGGCGCCATCGTCGGTGACGTAGGCGTCTATGTGCTCGTGCAGTTCGGCGGCGAGGCCGTGGTCGATCATCCAGCGCATCGCCGTGACGAGCGCGCGTCGTTCCGTGGCGTCCCCCGGCAGCGTCACGTCGGCCTCGGCGGCAGCTGACCGAACTTCGTCGACTAGGTCGCGGAGGCTGATGACCGATGGGCCCGCAGCGTTAGCGGCGAGCGCCAGCGCGAGGAGCGTGTACTCGAGCTGGGTGAGCGGCCTGCCGGTTGCGGTTCGCAGCGGCCGGCGCTCGATGACTGCGCCTGACTTGAACAGGCGAGCTGTGTCGGCGTCGAGATGCAGGCGATATCCGAGGCGCTGGGTGAACCGACGGCCGAGCTCGGCTTCGTGGCGCCGGATCAGACGAAACGTCGACGGGTCGTGCTCCTCGCACGTCAGTGGTTGCATGAGGAGGTGCCGCGCCGCGGCGCGGCGCTCGATCTCGGCCTGCGGATCGCCCTCAGTCATCAGCGTATACCGCCCGTTGCCCGGCTGCGGACGAGGGCTCGATGGAGACGCGAAGGTCGAGCAGTGTCAGCGCACCTTCCGAGCCGCGCACAACGGTCTGGAGCCCGGGTCCGCGCCGGACACGGCAGGTCAATGCGCCGTCGGTGTGGGATCGCTCAGTGGCGACGGCTGTCGAACCATGCGAGGTGCGGCCGAGCAGACCGAGAAGTCGATACATGGCCGGCTGGGACAGGGTGGCGCCGTCGAGGCTGCCGATCTCCAACAGCTCGACATCAACGCGCTCGCGTGCCTGCTGCTCGGCGGCGCGGCGACGACGAATGAGCTCCTGCTCGGCGGAGCGGTCGGCTACCGGCGTCGGGCGGCCGCGATTGGTGGTGTCACCGCGCTCGCGGATCGAGACCGGCACGCAGGCGCGTGGAGCGACCCACCACGACGTCGCGTGGCTCACTGGGTCGAGCGTGTCCTCGGCGAGGATTCCGAGGTGCTGCGGTGGGTGCAGTCCGAATGCGGCCACGGCGAGCTGCGGGACCGTGTCGGATTCGGCGAGGTGGAAGATCCGGGCGAGGCGGAGGAAGTCAGCGCGTCGGGACGAGGCGCCGATGCCGACGCGGGACAGGCGTGTGAGGTTGAGGGTGAGGGTGCGGATCGCCGCGATCGCGTCCCGCCCGAGGCGCTGGATGCGCGAGGGAACACCAGGCTGGGGCACGAACCAGGCGGCGAGGTGCTGCCAGTCCGTGACATTGCTGCCTTGGGCGCGACTCACCGCGATGGCGGCGAGCCCGGCCTGCTCGACGCGACCGGCGAGCCCCCGCTGAACCCGGCCGACGATGGCCGGGAGCCGCGGCGTGAGCGAATCGAGATGGCGTGCGATCGGGCGGGCCAGGCGCTCGATCTCGTCGAGTCGTTCCGCGACGTAACCGACGAGCACCTCGGCGAAGAAGCGTAACTCGTCGGGGTCGAGGTCGTAGCGGCTCTGCCACTGGTTGATCGACGCCGAGAACTGCGTGATCTCGTCGGCGAACGCGGTGTGCGGATCGAACACGCCGCGCACGAGATCGCTGATCCGCTCATCGGTCAAGTGGTCGAGATCGGTGGTTGCCAGCTCGCCCAGCGACTCGAGCAGTGCCCGGAGCCGCCCGGTCGAGACGTCGCGTACCTCGTCGACGCGACTGAGGACCCCCTCGACGAGGCCGTACACCTCTTGGCCGGCCCGGGTGATGAGATAGCGGTTGCGGCGCCGGTAGTAGTCGGCGAGGTTGGCGGGCTGCCCGATCGATGACGACACGGTGAGGTTGCCCCACTCGCGGAGCCGTTCCAGGCGGTCGGCCGTTACGGCCTTGTCGATGGCGACACCGGACCGGGCGAGGGCCGCGACGACGTCGTCGGGGGTGAACTCAGCGAAGAACGTGTCGGCGAAGACGGCCATGATCGCCCGGTACTCGTGCCACTCGTCGCCGTGCAGGTACCGGAACAGGCGGCGGGCCCGCTCGGCGCCGTCGACCACTCCGACCGTCGCTGCCGGTCCGGTGGGATCAGACATGGTCGTCGGCGCGTACGCGGCCGTCCCATCGGGAGTGCTCGAGCACGATCACGCCGAGTGAGGCGTCGCGCAGCACTTCGGTGATCGCCAGCTCTGGGACCGTGGCGTGGGTCCCCCACAGTCGCTCGCTCGTGGCGATGAAGTCGAGGTCGAGCTCCACGAGCAGTCCGAACAGTTGGGCGTGGTTGTCTTCCGACACCTTGGCGAAGGCGTCGTCAAGAAGGACGAACCGAGGTACGGCCGGATCGGACTCGGCCAGCGCGTCGCACGATCCCGCGACGGCCGCGAAGAGCGGCAGATACGAGACGATCTTCTTCTCGCCTTCCGACAGCGGTGTGCGCCTCGTGAGACGTTCGTCGTCGCGGCCGGCCCGGCGCACAACGATCCCGATGTCGTGCCAGTCGCGGTAGTCGAGGATCTCGGCGATGAGGTCTCGGTAGCGCCGCTCCGGGTCGTCGCGGCGGGCGCGGCCGATCCTTGTCGACAGGGCCGAGGTGAGCGCGGCGTTGTGGTCGGCGGTGCGCAGGTCGGGTGGCCGGCGGAGGAGATCGATCATCTCGGTGAGCTCGGGGTCGAGGTCGGTTCGGCGTTTCCAGGTCAGGCGGGCGCCGATGCCGTGCGCGGTGCTGACGTTCTCGAGTCGCTGGTTCATCAAGCTGATCAGCTCGCCGGCGGCGTGCATCTTCTCGGCGACTTCCCGGGCGACCAGGCCCTGGAGCAGGTTGCGCAGGGCCTGGTCCTGCTTGGCGGTGAGCAGGCTCGACTGCTGGTGGTGCTGGGCTCGCACGTGCGCACGCGCGGCCGCCAGGGGCATGCGTCCGAGCGGCCCCGTGACGGTGATGCTCATCGGCAAGGTGTCGTCGGGTTGGTGGTCCTCGGCATCCCACCCGGCGCCCAGCTGCTCGCGCCGCTGGCGGAGCGACTGGCGCACGCCGTCGGATGTCACGGGATCGTGCTCGGAGCCGCCGACGATTCCGGTCACCGCCTGGGCGAGCGCACGGGCGCCCGCGGGTGAGTCGTCGACCGGAGCCATTGGATGATGTACGGCTTCGCCGTCCGGCTCGGACGCGATAGCGGCGTCAAACAGGCCGGGCACGGCGAGGGCTCGGCGCATCGGCTCGATGGCGGCGACGCAACGCGCGTGTGACTCGTTCAGGGCCGTGTCGGCCTCGTCGGCATCTCGTTCGGCGTTCGTGCATCCTTGGATCGCGGCCTTCTCGATTTCGTGGGCGGCCTTCAAGTGCTCCTTGGCGGTGGCGAGATCCCGGTGGCTCACCTCCAGCGAGGCCAACACTTCTTGGTACTCCGTTCCGATGGCGTCCTCGAGCGTGGCGAGCCGCATCGCCCGGGTGCTGTGCTCGGTCTCCGCATCAGTGAGGAGCGTGGATGCCTGCTGTGCGGCCTCCCCGGCGACGCGCCAGTCGTCGGCGCGGGCGTGCCAGTCGCGGTGCGACCTCGCGAGCGCGCCAGCGGCACTGTTCGCTTCCCGGCAGAGCGTGGCGACGTGGCCGATGGTCTCGCGTGTGCCCATTAGGCGGTGGCGTTCGATCGGCAGCTGGTGTGTCCCAGCGAGGCGGGTCGCTTCGGTGACTGCGGCGGCGTGCGCTTCGTCCGCCGTCCGCACGCGGGTGGCCGCCTCCCTCTCCTTTTCGCGTGCGTCGTCGAGTTGCAGCTCGGCCTCGTTCGCTCGGTCCTGGGCGGCGTCCAGCACGCGTGTCGTCGGAAGCGCGTCTCGATGCCGTTGGAGCTGCTCGATGTGCGCTGTGCGGGCGACAAGATCGAGCTCCGTCGCCTCCAGCACAACAGCGGCGGCACCGAGATCACGCTCGGCTCCGATCCTCCGTCGCTCCATCGCGGCCCGCCGGGCCGTGACGCCGACGTGCTCGGCCTCGGGCTTCGCATGCTGGCCGCGGAGTGCGCCGATCCGGAACTCGCCGGTCACCGATACGACGGTGTCGGCCGTCGTGCCGAGATCGGTCGAGATCGAGTCCAGAACCTTGGCCACGGCGCCGGGGTCAATCTCGGGCTGGCCGGATTCGGGCACCGTGACGATCAACAGGTTGCTCAGCGGCGCGTCGACCTGTTGGCCGGCGGCGATGACCAAGTCGCCATTCGCCAGGTGCAACGCACCATCGGTCCCGAGTTCGGCACCGAGCAGCCCCGAAGCCTCGAGCGCTGCCTCCAAGCCGGCTCGATCGGACTCGGCGACGGCGTCGGCGAAATCGACCAGGTCGGCGAGGCATGCGCGACGGTCGGCTCGCTGCCACGCCGCCGCGGGCGGCTCGGGGTAGGTCTGTGCTTGGAGGTCCTCCAGCTTGGCCCGGAGCCGAGCGACCTCGGCTTCTTGGAGGTCGTGGCGTACCGCGACCTGCGCGTGCGCGGCCTGGTGGCGGTCGACCACGGCCGATGCGGCACGAAACCAACTCGACACCAGCTCGTTGCGTCGGTCGAGCAGGTTGGGCACGTCCACCAGTGGTCCGTCGATGTCGTCCGGGTCGGCGACGAGTGCCCCGAGCCAGTCCCGGAGGTCGGCTCGCCAGGTGGCGACGGCATCGGTGAGCTCGTGGCGGCGCCGATCGAGGTGCTGACGAGCGGACGCAGTGTCGTTTCGAGCTCGTCCGAGGTGCTCTTCGGCGGCTGCCAGCTCGCGTTGGCGGGCATCGAGACGATCGAGGGCTGCCACTACGTCGTCGACGTCGATGCGGCGTTGCTGTGCGGCGGCTTGGACAGCGCCGAGAGCGACACGCAGCGGCTCGACCGCGACGTCACCGGCGGGAACGGTGACCGCGTCGTCCTGCTCCTCAGTGGGAATTGCCGGCAGGTCGGGAACCCGGGCCGTGAGGCGGACCGAGGCCGCCGACTCGGCGAGCTCGACCAGGATTGCGCGCAGCGCGTCATGGTCCTCTGCGGTGGCTGTACCGGCGCCGCGGACCGCATCGATGGCGCGATCCCGTCGCCTCACCTCGGCAGCGCTCCGTTGTCGAGCCTGGTCGGCCTGACGCTTGAGGTCACGGACGTGAGCGCGTAGGTCGTCGAGTTCGAGACCCTGCTGGTAGGCGGGAGTGGCCAGCAAGGCGGCGATCTCCTCATCGAGGCGTTCGATGTCGGCGCTTAGTGATCGAATGTTCTGCTCGACTTCGCGGAGGTGGGCGCCGGCCTGGTCGGCGAGCTGCCGTCGCCGTGCCGCCTCCTTGCGCCGGTGCCCCACCTCGTCGCACGACGCCGACAAGTCGGACGCTCTGCGCACCAGCTCGGCGATGGCATACCCGCGATACACATGCATCAACGCCTGCAGCGTGCCCGACGTGCGAGCAAGCGCGTCGACGTTGCGACGATGCTCTTCGAGGTCCTCGAGCGGCTGGGCGGCGTCGTCGATCGCCTCCTCGGACAGCTGCGGTAGCGCATCGCGGAGGTACGCGGGCAGCTCGGTGTCGATCCGGTCACCGACACGCGGGCTCCGAACAATGTGCAGAAGGCGGATGTGCTGATCGAGGTCGCGGCCGCCGAACAGAGCGTCCCGAACGGCCTGGCGGTACGCGGCCCGCTGCTCCTGCGCGAACACCGCGTGCGGCCCGAGCTCGGCGCGCAGCACGTCGACGCTCAGCGGGACACGATTTTCGACCAGCGCGAGATCAATCCCGGGTCGGCGATCCGTCACGAACCACCACGTCGTCACCCGATCGGTGCTGCGGTTGGCCTTGATCCCGCAGCCGCACACGAGGTACCGCCGGTGGTCCACGTCCTCGTCAGTCGCGGTCCGGGCGAACTCGAGCCACAGATACCCGACCGGCTGCTGCTCCTCGCGCCCGGACAACATCCAGGACCGCAGCACCGCCGACTGCTCCCCGGCAGCATCGATCCGGCGGGTGTCGGCATCGATCAGGAACGGCAGCAGCATGTTCATCGCCGTCGACTTGCCCGAGCCGTTGACCCCGCGCAGCAGCAGACGGCCGCCCCCGAAGTGCAGCGTCTCGTCGCCGTACTGGTACACGTTGAGGATGCCGGCACGATTGAGCCGCCAGCGAGATGTCACGCGTCAGATCGTACGAAAGGGGTGTGACGCGGAAGCGGGCTCGAGGTCGTCATCCGTCCTAATTCCGTCCTGTGGCCCTGACGCGACGAAGGCGCATATACCCTGACCTGGGCATATGCGCCTCCAAATGCGTGGAGCTGGGGGGAATCGAACCCCCGTCCATCAGGCGCAGACCGCCCGTGCTACGACCGTTCCCGACGGCGGGCCTGACGGCGGCCCACGGGCGGGTCCATCGACGCTACGAGAGCGTCACCGCCGGGTCTTTCCCCGGTGTCAGCAGATCTTTCCCGCTGCCAGCCGTCTTTCCGGCGGTCATCCTCCGCTTCTGTTGCCGGGCTGCGGCGGACCGGCCCCGTGCGGCCTTGCGGCTCACGATGTCGCTCGAGTCACCTGGAGATCAGGCGGCGAGAGCGAACGTCTGCTTTTCGGCAGTTGTTGTTGTTGCCCCGTTTTACGAGTCTGAGCAACTCGGGTCGCACGCTCGGCCTCCGAAACTGATGTCGAACCCGGTCAGCCCCTTTGGCGTTGCAACCAACCACCATACCGGCCCCTGACGCCGATGCGCACCGGCCTACGCTCGCCCGATGGGGAGTCCGTCGCTGCAGGCCGTGCTCGATCGCGTCGATGAGATCGCGCCGGTCATCCGCGCCGGGGCGGCCGAGTCGGAGCGGCTGGGCCGGCTGGCCCCGAGCGTCGTGGATGCGCTGCACCGTGCCGACCTGCTCCGGATCCTGCTGCCCGCCGACATGGGCGGCAGCGGCCTCACGATCCCGGAGTCGATCGACGTCCTCGAGCGCGTGGCCGCTCTCGACGCCTCCACCGGCTGGACGCTGACGATCCTCGCCGACGGGCCGCTGTTGACACGCCGACTGGCCCGGGAGGCATTCGAGACCATTTCGGCTGACCCGACGGCGCTCGTGGCCGGCAGCCTCAACCCGGCCACCGTCCGGGCCGAGCGGGCCGAGGGCGGCTACGTGTTCAGCGGCACCGCGACCTACCTGTCGGGCTCGGCGCACGCCCGCTGGCTGTCGGTGGCTGCTGTCGTCACCGAGCGTGGTCGCTTCGTCGTCGACGACGGCCGGCTGCACATCCGAGCCGGCACGATCCCGATCGACGAGGCCCGGTGCCTGGACACCTGGCACGTCACCGGCATGAGGGCCACGAGCAGCAGCCATTACGAGTTCCACGACGTCCCTGTGGCCGAGGCATGGACCTTCGATCCCTTCGCGGGGCCGGATGGCACCGACGGCGACGACACCTTCTGGCGCATACCGCTGATCGCCCAGCTCGGCGGCGGCCTCGTGGCCAACGCCACCGGCGCCGCTCGCAACGCCATCGACTGCTTCGCCGAACTGGCGGCGGGCAAGGTGCCCGTCGGCGGCGACCCGGCCCGGCTGGCCGAGCGGGCCAACGCCCACCGCGCTGTCGGCGAGGCCGAGGGCCTCTTCCGCGCGGCCCACGCCACGCTGCTCGATGGAGTGGAAACGGTCTGGCGTCGCGGCGCCGCCGGCGTGCCCTTCACCGCCGTCGACATCGCCAGCTACCGCGTCAGCATGGTGACGGCCACCCGGCTCGCCGCCCAGGCCGTCGACCTCATCCACGACGTCGCCGGCATGGACGCCGTGATGACAGGTTCGGTGATCGATCGCTGTTGGCGCGACGTGCACACCATCACCCAACACGTCCTGCTGGCGCCCAACCGCTACGACATCGCCGGCAGAGTCTTCCTCGGGCTCGATGCCGGCGTGCCGGTGATCTGAATCAGTACAACCGCTCGATCGAGTCGTCGACGGCCACGTCGACGAGCGTCGGCCCTGGCGCCCCGAACGACCATCGCAGCGCCACCTCGAGGTCGGCGGCCGCCTCGACCCGTCGAGCCGTGCACCCGAAGCCGGCGGCCAGTTCGAGGAAGTCGAGGCCGGGCAGATCGACGCCCGGCGGCTGGTCGACGCCCATCGCCAGACCGAACGCCTTCAGCGCCGAGTAGCCGCGGTTGTCGAAGACGATGATGCTGATCGGCAGCTTCCACTGGACGGCGGTCCACAGCGCCTGGATCGAGTACAGACTCGAGCCGTCGCCGAGCAGGCAGACCACCCGGCGTCCTGCCGACGCCAGCGCCACCCCGACGGCGGCCGGCAGGGCGTAGCCGAGCCCGCCGCTGGCGCCGGCGTAGAAGCCACCCGGCCGCCGGATCAGCAGGTGTTCGTGCATGGCGTTCCGGTGCGAGGGTGCCTCCTCGACGACGACGGCCCCCGGCGGCATCATCTCGTCGACGGTGTGCATGACGTAAGCACCGGTCGGCGGATCGGACGGCGGCGGCACCGGCCGCGGGCCGCGACCGGCGGCGACGGGGCGAGCCGGCGCCACGAGGGCCTTGACGATCTCGGCCACGCCGGGCGCGAGCGACGTCAACACGGCGGTGCCGACGGGAGCGAACGAGGCGGCCCCGGGGTCGTCGACGAGCTGGAACAGCGTCGCCCCCTCCGGCAGAAACGGACCGTCGGACGGCACGTGATAGGTGAAGACCGGCGCGCCCAGGACCACGATGACGTCGTGGCCCGCCAGCTGGTCGCGTAGCTTCCTCCGATCGGGCGTCAAGAACCCGGCGAAGGCCTGATGGTCCTCGGGGAAGCTGCACCGCGCCGACAGCGGGCTCACCCACACGGGCGCGCCCGTGCGTTCGGCCAGATTGATGGTGACGTCCCACGCCCCGTCACGATCGACGCCCGGGCCGACGACCAGGGCGGGACGGGCGCTGGCGTCGAGGGCGGCGGCCACGGCCCGCAGGCCGGCCAGGTCGCCTACGAAGTCGCCGGCGACGTCACGCGGCACGACGGGCTCCGCCGGGGCGTCCCAGTCGTCCTCGGGAATCGACACGAACGTCGGCCCGTACGGTCGTTGCATCGCCGTGTAGTACGCCCGGGCGATGGCCGCCGGCACGTCCCGGGCGCGGGCGGGCTCGCTGCTCCACTTGACGTAGGGCCGGGGGAACTCCGTCGCCTGCTCGGCGAAGAGGAACGGCTCGGTGGGGAGCAGGGCCCGCGTCTGCTGGCCGGCAGTGAGCACGAGCGGGGTGCGGTTCCGCATGGCCGTGAAGACGTTGCCGAGGGCGTGGCCCACGCCCACCGCCGAGTGCAGGTTGACGAAGGCGGCCCGCCCCGTCGCTTGGGCGTAGCCGTCGGCCATCGCCACGGCCGACGACTCCTGGAGGGCCAGCACGTAGCGGAAGTCGGCGGGGTCATCCTTGAAGAAGCGCAACTCGGTCGAGCCGGGGTTGCCGAAAACGGTGGTCATGCCCAGCGCCCGCATCAGGTCGTGCGTCGCCTGCCGGACCGTGAGCCCGTTGGTCACAGCGACCGCCGCTTGGCGTCCCAGTTGCGCTCCAGGTTGTCGATGAGGGCCGGGCTGTAGAGGCAGTACGCCTGCTGGCGGGCGTAGTCGCTCATGTACCGGCGGAAGGTGTCGAGCGGCTCCTGCGCCACGCGCAGGGCCCGGCGGTTGGCCACGAGGCTCGTGCGGCCGGCGCTCATCAGTTCCGCGGCGGCCCGTTCGACGGCGTGGTCGATCTCGTCGCTGGCGACGACCTCGTCGGCAAGCAGCCGGCCGTCGGGGCTGTCGGCAGGGAAGGTCCGGTTGAAGAAGATCGCCTGGCGGGACGCGCGTTCGCCGACGAGGCGGGGCAGGCGGAGGTTGGCGCAGCCCGGGATGATCCCCTCCTTGCGGGCCGGCAGGTTGAAGTAGGAGCCGGATTCGGCGATCACCCGGTCCATCACGAGCAGCCACTGGCACGCCCCGCCGATGGCGAAGGTCTCGACCGCCGCGATCCACGGCTTCTCCCGGCGGTCTTCGACCTCGCCGTGGTCCACGTCTCCGAGGGCGTGGCCCCGGTACATCTTGCTGACGGCACCGAGCTCTCGCTCGATCATGAACTCGATGAGCGAGATCTTCCCGTAGTAGAGGTGGGTCAGGTTGATGCCCGATCCGAAGATGCGCCGCCCGGCGTACTTCGGATGGGTCGCCGGCGCCCCGCGCAGTACGCCGACGTCGATGGCATCGTCGAGCAGCACGAGGTCGACAGCGATCTCGAGCGCCGCCGTCGACTCGTCGTCCTCCGAGTTGAGGAAGGCGTGGTTCTGGATGATGACGTGCCCGACGGTGCCGTGGCGTTCGACCCGGATCGGCCCGAGGTCGACGCACCCCGAGCGGCTGAACTCGTCGGTGACGGCCCGCGCCTCTTGGCGGGGCTGCGACATGGCGTGCATGAGGTGGCGCCCGAGATCGGGGCGAGCCAGGACGTGGGCGATGAACTCGCCCTGCCGGATCTCGAGGCCCGCCTTGTCCTTCTGCGGGTGCTCCCGCTCGGCGTCGATCTCGGCTCGGGTCGGTACCAGGCCCGGGTAGCGGTCGGCCGCCGCGTAGACCAGCTCGGACACCCGCAGGAGCCGGCGGCCTCCGTCGGTCAGCGCGTCGTAGACCGACTCGACGTTGGTCACGTCCCTGCCACCCGCGCCTCTCGCCCCTGCCAGTACGGCTCGCGGAGCTCGCGCTTCAGCACCTTGCCCGCGCCCGACTTCGGGAGCGGATCGGTGCGCAGCTCGATCGCCTTCGGGACCTTGTAGCCGGCGATCAGCGCGCGGCAGTGGGCGATCAGACCCGCTTCGGTGACGTCCTGGCGGGGCACGACGATGGCGTGCACAGCCTCCCCCCAGTGCGGGTCAGGCACGGCGAAGACGGCGGCTTCCAGCACGGCCGGGTGGCGGTACAGGGCGTCTTCGACCTCGGTCGAGTACACGTTCTCGCCCCCCGTGACGATCATGTCCTTGGCCCGATCGACCAGGTACACGAAGGCCTCGTCGTCCATGTAGCCGAGATCGCCGGTGTGGTACCACCCGTCGACCAGGGCCGCGGCCGTCTGCTCGGGCTTGTTCCAGTAGCCGGCCATCACGTTGTCGCCCCGCACCACCACTTCGCCGACGGCGCCGGCGGGGACGCGCCGTCCGGCCGAATCGATGATCGCCACCTCGACTCCGACGGCGGCCTGTCCACACGAACGCACCCGGGGGGAGTCGAGCAACAGCTCCTCACCGCGCAGCGTCGTAGCGATCGGTGCCGTCTCGGTGGCGCCGTAGAGATGGAGGAGCTCGGCGTCCGGGAAGGCGTCGTGGGCCCGGCGCACCGTCTCGGTGGCGACGGGCGAACCGCCGTGGCAGATGGCCCGCAGCGTCGACACGTCGCGGGGCCGGGCGACCTGCTCGTCGGTGAGAGCGGCCAGCATCGTGGGCACGACCAGCGTGGCGGTGACGCCGTGCTGCTCGACGAGGTCGAGCCCGGCGGCGGCGTCGAACACGGGCAGCACGACCTGGCGCCCGGCGTTCCACACCGTGGCGAGAACCGCCACCGAGCCGGCGGCGTGGAACAGCGGGGCGGCGATCAACCAGCACGTCTCGGGCCGGAACGGCCAGAACACCTGGAAGTGCAAGGCGTTGGCCACGAGGTTCCGGTGCGTGAGCATCACGCCCTTGGCGGCGCCGGTGGTGCCGCCCGTGTAGAAGAGACCGGCCAGCGTCGTGTCCGGGAGGTCGTCGGGGAGGTCGGCCGGTTCGGCGGTGGCGAGGAGCTTCTCGTAGCCCTCGCCGAGGTCGATCACGTGCTCGACGAGGTCGTCGGCACCTTCGACGGCACGTCCGGCGAAGAGCACCTTGGTTCCCGAGTCCTCGAGGGCGTAGCGCAGCTCGGCGTCGGCGTGGCGCTGGTTGAGCGGCACCAGCACCATCCCGGCGCCCGGCACCGCCTGGTACAGCTCGAGGTAGCGATGGCAGTTCGGCCCCACCACGGCCACCCGGTCCCCGGCGGCCACGCCGAGGGCCTGGAGGCCACCGACGAGCCGCCGGCACCGGTCCCACACCTCGGCGTACGTCAGATTGTCGGCTGCACACGCGACGGCCGGCCGGTCGGCAGCGATCTGCACGGCGCGGCGCAGAGGTCCCAGCATCGTCGTCATGATCACACCCCCGATGCGACCGTAGTGCGCCTGCTACTCCATCCCTTTTCGTTGACGCCCGAGGGCCCGCTCGACCTCGCGCTTGGCGTCGCGCTCGGCCATCGCGGCGCGGCGATCCTCGTGCTTGCGGCCCCGGGCTAGGGCCAGCTCCACCTTCGCTCGGCCGTCCTTGAAGTAGATGGAGAGCGGGACGAGGGTGAGACGATCCTGGGCCACCCGCGCCGACAGCTTGGTGATCTCCTCGGACTTCAGGAGCAGCTTGCGGGCCCGATCCGGGTCGTGGGCGCCGACGCCGTGAGCGAAGGCGTACGGCGCGATGTGGACGCCTTCCAACCAGACCTCCCCGTCACGGACCCGGGCGTACGCGTCGGCGAGTTGGACGTGTCCGGACCGGAGGCTCTTCACCTCGCTGCCGACCAGGACCAGGCCGGCCTCGATGGTCTCGAGCACGGCGTAGTCCCGCCGGGCCTTGCGATTCGACGCCACGACCTTGGTGCCGGGGGGTGACATTGGGGCCGCGAGGCTACCGTGCGGCCCCGTGTTGCAGGTCACGCAGGCCGTCCACCTTGCGGTGGTGGGCCACGCCTACGACGGGTTGCCGCTGGAGGCGTGCGGGCTGCTGGGCGGCGACGCCCGGGCGGCGACGGCCACCGTCTTCTACCCCTGCGCCAACGTGGCGGCGTCGAGCCGCGTCTACACCCTCGATCCGCGTGACCACCTCCACGCCGAGCGCGACGCCGAGGCCCGCGGCCTCGAGGTCATCGGCGTGGTGCACAGCCACACCCACACCGAGGCCTACCCCAGCGCCACCGACGTCGACCAGGCCCCCGACCCCGCCTGGCACTACGTCATCG
>JBKOXV010000268.1:0-16685 GCA_046725105.1 bacterium
CGCCCACACCGGCCGCCGCCACACCGGCGGCCCCGCCGACCGGCGGGGGTGACACGGCCCAGAAGCTCGTGTCCAAGCCCCCGGCGGCGGCCGCGCCGCAGATCGACATCCCGCCCACGTCGGGCGGCGCCGCTACCGCCGCGCGGGCCGCCCTCAGCCAGGTCGGCAAGGGCTACCGCTTCGCGGCCGCCGGGCCCGACTACTACGACTGCTCCGGGCTCACCATGTGGGCGTGGGCCCAAGCCGGCGTCTCGCTCCCGCACTACTCGAAGGCGCAGTTCCAGCAGCTGCCTCACGTCCCGCTGGGCGCCCTGCAGCCGGGCGATCTCGTCTTCTTCTACGGCGACCTCCACCACGTCGGCGTCTACATCGGCGGTGGGCAGATGGTCGACGCGGCCAATCCCGCGCTCGGTGTGCGGGTGTCCGGCATCGGCAACGCCGTCGGCGCCGCCCGTCCCGGCTGAGTCGGGTCAGCGCGGCTCGGGTCGACCGGGGTAGCCGCCGGCGGCGATCTCGGCCCAGAAGTCGACGGCGAGCTGCTCGAAGCGCAGACCCAGTTCCAGCGTGGCGAGCGACCACGGCGTCACCGACGAGGAGATGCTGGCGTGGAGGGCGGCGTAGCTGTCCCGGCGGGCCTGATGGGCTTCGTGCTGAGCCTTCGCCAGCGCCACGAGGTCTTCGGGCGCACCTTGGTCACCGAAGAAGAGCTTCAGCAATCCGTGGTCTCGGACCTCGGTGGGGTCGCTCGTCGGCTCGGCCAACCACCGGTGCAACGCCTGACGTCCCGCCGGCGTCAGTCGGTAGCGGCGCCGCTTGCGACCCGCCTGCTCGGCCTCGGCCGACAGGAGCCCGGCGGCGGCGAGGCGCACCGGTTCGGCGTAGAGCTGGCTGTGCGGGAAGGGCCAGAAGTTGCCGATCGAGACGGCCACCATGCGCTTCATCTCGTAGGACGTGACGGGTTCGGCACACGACACGAGTCCGAGCACGACGTAGGACACCGTCGTGAGGTTCACCGGGTCCGACACGGTCGCCGATGGTAGGCGGCACGCCGCGCCGAGTTAGGGTCTCGCTCCCGTGAGGGGGATCGACGACGAAGCGAGAGTCGGTGCGTGGATCGCCGAACACGTGCCCGACACGGCTCCGCCGTTCGCGTTCGAGCTCATCGCCGGCGGGCGGTCGAACCTGACGTTCAAGGTGGTCGATGCCGCCGGTCGCCGCCTCGTGCTGCGCCGTCCACCTATCGGTCACGTGCTGGCCACCGCCCACGACATGGCTCGGGAGCATCGCCTCATCGCCGCCGTCGGCCTGACCGACGTGCCCGTGCCGCCCGCCCTTGCTCTCTGCACCGAGGAGGCCGTGAACGGCGCCCCCTTCTACGTGATGGGCTTCGTCGACGGCGTCGTGCTCGACTCCGCCGAGAAGACGGCGGAGCTCACGCCCGAGGTCCGGCGGGCGGCGGCCTTCGATCTCATCGACGTGCTCGCCGCCCTGCAC
This sequence comes from bacterium, assembly GCA_046725105.1. Classification (GTDB taxonomy): domain Bacteria; phylum Actinomycetota; class Acidimicrobiia; order Acidimicrobiales; family Ilumatobacteraceae; genus DASXAI01. Next base: position 1,495 of record JBKOXV010000268.1, read on the forward strand.
TCCGTCGACGTCGACGCCGTCGGACTCGGCGATCTGGCCCGCCGCGACGGGTACGTCGAACGCCAGCTCAAGCGGTGGTCGACGCAGTGGGCGAACTCGAAGACGCGCGAGCTGGCGGCGATCGAAGAGGTCGAGCGAGGCTTGCGCAAGCAGATCCCGGTCCAGCAGGGCGCCGCCATCGTGCACGGCGACTACCGCTTCGGCAACTGCCTCACCGACCCGGTCGCCGGGCGCATCGCGGCGGTCCTCGACTGGGAGCTCTGCACGCTGGGCGATCCGATGGCCGACGTCGGCTACCTCGGCATCTACTGGTCGGATGAGGGCTCGCTGCCGCGGCGGGCCAACGACCCGACCGCCGCCGGTGGGTTCCAGTCGTACGCCGAGATGGTCGAGCGCTATGGCGAGCGCACCGGCCGCGACACGTCGCAGGTCGCCTACTACCGCGCCTTCGCCGCCTTCCGGCTCGCCGTGATCAGCGAAGGCGTCTACGCGCGCTATCTCCACGGCCAGATGGCCGACGACGGCGCCGACCTCGCGATGTTCAAGGCGAACGTGGAAGACCTGGCAGAGGGTGCTCTCCAAGCGCTTCGCGAACTTTGATCGTACGGTAGGCGAGCTATGGCGGCGCCGTACTCCGAATCCCTTGTCGCACGGGCACGAGCGGGGGATGAAGCCGCCCTGGCGCAGCTCTGGAGGCAGCTGAACCCGCTCCTGTTGCGCTACCTGCGGGGCCGGATCGGCAGCGGCGCCGAGGACGTCGCCGCCCAGACGTGGCTCGACGCGGCCCGCCGGCTGGAGGAATTCCGGGGCGACGACACGGACTTCCGGCGCTGGGTCTTCACCATCGGCCGTCACCGGTCGATCGACGAGCTGCGCCGGCGAGGCCGCCGGGCCGAGGATCCGCCGTCGGCGCTCGACGGCGAGCCGGCCCGGCCCGACGACGGTATCGACCGCCACGACGACCTGGCGGCTGCTCTCGCCCTGGTGCGGCGCCTCCCGCCCGACCAGGCCGATGCGGTGCTACTGCGGGTGGTCGGTGACCTCGACGTCGCCCAGGTCGCGACAGTCATGGGCCGGTCGCCGGGGTCGGTGCGCGTCCTGGTCCATCGGGGGCTCCGGCGGCTCCAGGCGATTCTCGAGGCCGAGGCTGTAACGGAGGGCGATCCGACGGCGTTGTACAGGGAGCAATGAACGTGCACGACGACGATGTCCCCCCGGCGGAGCAGCCCGCGCTGGACGAGTTGCTGGGAGCGTTGCGCCAGCCGACCCGTCCGGACGAGCTGGCGGGCGAACGGGAGGCGATGGGGGCCCTGGCGGCCGCTTTCGCGTCGTCCCTTCAGAAAGGACCTGCTCCCGTGCTCGCTTCGAATCGTGTCCGCCGTCTCGCGGCGGTGGCAGCGGCGGCCGCCCTCATCGTGGGCGGTGTCACCGCGGCCGCGGCTGCCGTTATGAGCGGCCCCTCCGAACGGCCCACCATCCTGACGCCGAGCGACAAACCCACAACCACGACGAGCTCGTCGTCGCCCTCGACGTCCACGTCCACCTCGACGTCCACGTCGACGACGGTGGCGTCCACCACCACGTCGACGGAACCGACTACCACGTCGTCCAGCCAGCCGGAGACCACCTCGAGCACCAGCGCGCCGGCCACGAGCCCGTTCGTCTGCCCGGAGGGTGCCGAGAACCACGGCGAGGTCGTCTCCGGCGTGGCCCACAGTGTGCCGCCCGGCCCCGAGCACGGCGAGGCCGTGTCCCAGGCCGCCCAGAGCGACTGCGGCAAGAACGGCGCCGACGACGAGGCCGATGACGACGAGTCGACCCCGGCGACGGCCACCACAGCCTCACCGAATCGCGGCAACGGGCATGACGACGACGCCAATGACAAAGGCGACGACGAGAGCCAGGAGCACAGCCCCAACAAGGGCTCCAGCGCCGACGAGCACAGCTCCAACTCCGGTCAGAGCGGCGACAGCCACGGAGCGGTCACGACTGCCCGCTGATCAAGATCCCGGGTCCACCCGGTGCCAGCACCCCGCGTACGCCCGCCGCGGGGTGCTGGCGCGTCTGGCGGACGATCCGCGGCGTCTGATGTACCGCAGCGGTACATCAGGCGTCACGGATCACGTTCCCCTACGAGAAGCGCGTCACGAAGCCCCGCCGGCGGAAGGTGCGCAGCATCCGAGTGGCGAACCACATGGCGGCGCCGGCACACGCGACGGCGCTGACGAGGCCGATGGCGATCTCACCGAGCGGGAGAGGCTCGCCGTCGAGCATGTCGCGCAGGGCGTTGAAGGCGTGGGTGGTGGGCAGCACCCGTGACAGCGGCTGCAGCACGGCGGGGATGGACTCGACCGGGTTGAAGACGCCCGACAGCGCCATCACGAGGAAGTTGATGCCCCACGCCAGGATCTCGGCGCTCTGCCCGTAGCGGAGCATGAGGCCGATCACCGTGAGGCCGATGGCCCAGCCCGACACCATCAGCAACGCCGACACCGGGATGAGGCCCCAGCCCACGCTGGTGAGGTCGAACCCGAAGAAGCCGAGGGCGATGAGCGTGAGCACCACCATCGCCACCGCCAGCTTGGCCATGCCGAAGACGCCGACGCCGGCGATGTACTCACCCTCGGTGACCGGCGTGGTCATGACGTTGAGCAGGTTGCGGCTCCACGTCTCCTCCATGAAGCCGGTGCAGATGGCGATCTGGATCTGGTACAGGACGTGGAACATCAGGATGCCGGCCAGCAGATACGGCGCGCCGGCCTTGGTGCCGCCCTGCTGCGCCACGTAGGCACCGAGCGAACCGAACAGCAACACGTCGAGGAGCGGCCACACGGTGAGATCGAAGAAGCGGTGCGGGCTGCGCTTCAGGACGTAGACGTGGCGGCGGACCACCGTGGCGATGCGGTGGGCGTTCATCAGATCTCCTCCTGTCCGCTGCCGGCGAGGGACAGAAAGACCCCCTCGAGGTCGTCGTGGCCGAAGCTGGAGGCGATGCCGGCCGGCGTGTCGTCGGCGACGACCCGCCCGTGGGCCAGGAAGACCACCCGCTCGGCGAGGATCTCGACCTCGCGCATGTCGTGGCTCGTCACCAGCAGGGCGGTGCCATCGGTGGCGCAGACGTCGAGCAGGCCGGCGCGGACCCGCTGCGCCACATCCGGGTCGAGGGACGCCGTCGGTTCGTCGAGGACGAGCAACTGGGGTCGGTGGAGGATGGCCTTGGCGATGCCGATGAGCGTGCGTTGACCCGACGACAGCTCGTTGCAGAGCCGGTCGGCGAGGTGGGTAACGGCGAAGCGCTCGAGGGCGGCGTCGACGGCAGCGCGCTCGTCGCGCACGCCGTACCAGCCGGCGAAGATGCCCAACGCCTCGCGCACTCGGAGCCGCTCCGGCAGCGGCAGGTACCCGGCGGCGAAGCCGACCTGCTCCATCGCCTTCGACCGGTGGCGGGGCAGCCGGTGGCCGCAGATCTGGATGGTGCCGCCGTCGGGTGTGACGGCGCCCAACAGCATCAGGAGCGTGGTGGTCTTGCCGGCGCCGTTCGGTCCGAGGAAGCCGACCCGCTCGCCGGGCGCGACCGAGACGTCCACGCCGTTGACGGCCTGGACGTCACCGAAGCGCTTCCTGAGGGCGCGAGCAATCAGCACGGCTTCCACGACCAGCCAGTCTGGCCCAGTCACCGGCTCGGGCGGCGCGGCATTTCGCCCGCTCCGGGCCACCCCGATTCCCGTCACACCCCACCCGTAGGATGGGTGCGAGATGTCGTCTGTCACCGGACCCGAGCTGAACCCCGACCAACTCGACGCCGTCGTCCATGGCGACGGGCCGCTCCTCGTCGTGGCCGGTGCGGGGTCGGGCAAGACGAGGGTGCTCACCCATCGGATCGCCAACCTCATCAACGACCGGGGCGTCAGCCCGTTCCGCATCCTGGCCATCACCTTCACCAACAAGGCGGCCGACGAGATGCGCCAGCGGGTCGAGGCCTTGGTCGGCCCGGTGGCGAGGAAGATGTGGGTGAGCACGTTCCACTCGGCGTGCGTGCGGATCCTGCGGCGTGACGCCGGCCGCCTCGGCTACCCGTCGAATTTCTCCATCTACGACCAGGCCGACGCCGAACGGCTCACCGGCTACGTGATCCGTGATCTGCACCTCGACGCCAAGAAGTTCACTGCCCGGGGCGTCCACGCCATCATCAGCGCCGCCAAGAACGACCTCGTACTTGCCGACGACTACGCCGCCAAGGCGACGTCCATCTTCGAGCGGAAGATCGCCGACATCTACCGCGAGTACCAGGCGCGCCTCGAGAAGGCCGGCGCCATGGACTTCGACGACCTGCTCACCGTCACGGTGCGGCTGTTCCGCACCTGTCCCGACGTCCTCGAGCACTACCAGGAGCGCTTCGAGCACATCCTCGTCGACGAGTACCAGGACACCAACCGGGCCCAGAACGAGATCGTGCTGCTGCTCGCCGAGCGCCACCGCAACGTCACCGTCGTGGGCGACAGCGACCAGTCGATCTACAAGTGGAGAGGCGCCGACATGCGGAACATCCTCGAGTTCGAGCGGGTGTTCCCGGATGTCACCACGATCCTGCTGGAGCAGAACTACCGCTCCACCCAGACGATCCTCGACGCCGCCAACGCCGTCATCGAGAACAACGCCTCTCGCAAGCCGAAGATGCTGTGGACCGAGGCGGGTCGGGGCGACCGCATCGTCCGCTACCACGCCGACGACGAGGGCGACGAGGCCCAGTGGGTGGCCCACACCGTCGCCGACCTCCATGACGGCGGCGATCACCGGTGGGGCGACGTCGCCGTCTTCTACCGCACCAACGCCCAGAGCCGCGTCGTCGAAGAGGCGCTCATGCGGGCCGGCATCCCCTACAAGGTCATCGGCGGCACCAAGTTCTACGACCGCCGGGAGATCAAGGACGCCCTCGCCTACCTCCGTGCCGTCGCCAACCCGGCCGACGAGGTGAGCGTCAAGCGGGTGCTCAACGTGCCCAAGCGGGGTGTCGGCGACACCACCGTGGGCCGGCTCGACGTGTGGGCCAATGCCCAGGGCGTTCCGTTCATGGAGGCGTTGCGCCATGCGGGCGAGGCCGGCGTCGGGCCCTCGAGCCAGCGGGGCGTGATCCAGTTCGTCGCGCTGATCGACGGGCTCACGGCCCTTGTCGCCGACGGCCCGGGCGCCGTGCTCCAAGCCGCCCTCGAGCGGTCGGGCTACCTCGACGAGCTCGAGACCGAGCACACGGTGGAATCGGCCGGACGGCTCGAGAACCTCGGCGAGCTGGTCGGATCGGCCCGCGAGTTCCAGACCGTCGAGGAGTTCCTCGAGCAGATCTCGCTGGTGGCCGACACCGACGAGATCGACGACGACGACTCCAAGGTCACGCTGATGACGCTCCACTCGGCCAAGGGCCTGGAGTTCCCGGTCGTGTTCCTGGTCGGCGCCGAGGAAGGCGTGTTCCCGCACATCCGGGCCCTCACCGAGCCCGAGGAGCTCGAGGAGGAACGCCGTCTCGCTTATGTCGGCATCACGCGGGCGCGCCAGAAGCTGTACCTGAGCCACGCGTGGAGCCGCACGCTGTTCGGCTCCACCCAGTACAACCCGCCGTCACGGTTCCTCGATGAGATCCCTACCGAGCTGGTCGAGCACCTCGGCGACGGCCGGCGCACGTCGGGACGGGCGTCGTACCGGTCCGACGGCGGGGGCCGCCGCCAGGGCTGGCAGCCGTGGTCGGAGCGCATGGCCGACGCCGGCCGCGAGCGCATCGTCGACGCCGCCATCAACGCCGGCCAGCGGGCCGCCAGCACGGGCGCCGAAGCCATGGGCCTGCGCATCGGCGACGACGTACGCCACGCCAAGTTCGGCGAAGGCGTCATCCTCCTCATCGAGGGCGACGGCGACAAGGCCGAGGCCGTCGTCCGGTTCCCCGGCGTCGGCGAAAAACGCCTCCTCCTCGCCTGGTCGCCGCTCGAGCGCATCACCCACTGAGCGAACTGACGCGAGTTTTGGGTGTATACGACACCTTTCGCGCATCAAATGGGTGACTAGGCCGGGCGGACGGCGTCGGCCGGGTTGAGGCGGGCGGCACGCGCCGCCGGGGAGAGCCCGGCGATGGCGCCGACGACGAGGGCGGCGCCCACGCCGGCGGCGACGGTGGTGATCGGCACGGAGAGCACGATGTCCTGCACGACCGTGTAGCCGGCCGTCACTCCCACGCCGATCAGCACGCCGAGCACGCCCCCCAGCAGGGCCAGCAGCAGCGCTTCGACGAGGAACTGGAGCCGGATGTGGCGCTTGGTGGCGCCCAAGGCCCGCCGCACGCCGATCTCAGTCCGGCGTTCGAGGACCGCCACCACCATCATGTTGGCGATGCCGATGCCGCCCACCAGCAGGGCGACGCCACCCAGCCCCAGCAGCAGTGCCTGCAGCGTCGAGTCGACGGCTTCCTTGGCGGCGAGAGCATCGGACGGTCGGGACACGCTCACCTCGTTGGCGTGCTCGGGGTTGGCCGTGGCCGCCAGCACGTCGCGGACTTGCTGCACCTGGTCCGGGTCGGTCAGCACGTACACCGTCGACGGGTTGCGATCGGTGCCGAACATGTCGTGGGCGATGTCGTAGCCGATCAGCGCCGATGAGTCGATGTTGGGGAGCAGCGGTACCGGGTCGAGGATGCCGATCACACTGAACCAGTGCCCGCCGATGTACACGACCGGGTTGCCCTCGAGGCTGTGGATGCCGAGCCGCTGGGCCGCCTTGGACCCGAGCACCACGGCGGGATACTTGGCTGTGGCGGCGTTCAGGAACGAGCCGGTGTGCACGGTGCCGTCGACGGCGGCGAGCAGCTCCGGTTCGGTGGCGACGAGGCTGATACCGCCCGTCTCCTCCGCCGGGATCTGGTCGGTGCGGCGGACGCTGGCCTGCACTCCGGTCGTGCCGGCCGCCGAGATCACCGGCCCGATCCGCCGGATCATGGCGGTGGCATCCTCGGGCAGTTTCGAATCCGCCCCGAGGAACGACTGGCCGGCCTGCACGGTGAGCCGATTGGTGCCGAGCTGATCGAGCTGGTCGAGGACGTCCGCACGCCCCGACGCCGAGATGCCGAGCACCGCCACCAGGGCGGCGATCCCGATGGCGATGCCCAGCGCCGTCAGGGCGGTACGCAGCCGCCGGGTGCGCAGGCCGACGGCGCCGGCACCGAAGACGTCGCGGAGCCGCAGGTGGCTGCGGCGCAGGCGGGTCGCGGTGGGTTCCGGGGCCGGTTGAACCGGGTAGGTCGCGATCATCCGGCCACCGCCACCTGGGCCGGCTCGCGATCGTCGACGATGCGCCCATCGAGCAACGACACGCACCGGGGGAGGGCAGCGAGTGCCGGGTCGTGGGTGATGAGGACGATCGTCGAGCCGGCCTGGTGGAGATCGTGGAGCGCCGCCATGATCTCGGCGCCGGTGTGGCTGTCGAGGTTGCCGGTCGGCTCGTCGGCCAGCACGAGCGACGGCTCGCCGACGATGGCGCGGGCGATGGCGACGCGCTGGCGCTCGCCGCCTGACAACTTGCCCGGCCGGTGATCGATCCGGTGGCCGAGGCCGACCCGCTCGAGCGCGTCCCGAGCCCGGCTGAGCCGCCGCCGCAGCGGCTCGCCGGCGTACATCAGTCCGACGGCGACGTTCTCCACCGCGGTCAGGCCCTCGATGAGGTTGAACGTCTGGAAGATGAATCCGATGTGGCGGTTGCGGAGGGCCGACAGGTCGGCGTCGTTCAGGCGGGCGATGTCGTGGCCGGCGATCTCGACCCGGCCCGAGGTCGGGACGTCGAGCGCACCGATGAGGTTCAGCAGCGTGCTCTTGCCCGAGCCCGACGGTCCCGCAATGACGACGAACTCGCCGTCGTCGACGACGAGGTCGATGCCGTCGAGGGCTCGCACCGGCGGGGAGCCGGGATACTCCTTCGTCACCTCCGACAGCGAGACGACCGCCGTCATGCCACGATCACCGTGTCGCCGTCGGCCACGCTGCCCGTGACTTGCACGTACCCGTCGGCGAAGGCGCCCAGCTGCACCGGTACCAGCTCGGTGCCCGTGGCGGTGACCCGCTCCACGGCGTAGCCGCCCTCGGCCAGGGCCAGGAGGGCTCGGACCGGGACGGCCAGCACGCCCGTGGCCGACGACCGGGTGAAATTCACCGTCACCGGGGCGTCGTCGAGGCCGGCCGACTCCCCGGCGGCGATGGCGACCACGACGTCGAGGTAGTTCGACGTCTGGTTCCCGCTGGAGTCGGTGTGGACGACGGTGCCGACCGACCGCACGGTGCCGTCGATGGTGCGGCCGTCGGTGAGCTTGATGGTGACGGGGTCGTCCTGCTTGGCCACGCTGGCCTTGCCGGTGTCGAGCTTCACCATGACGATCTGCTCGGAGCCGGTCACGTCGAGGACGGCCGTGCCGGGCCCGCCGTTGCCGCCGACGGTCGCCTTCAACTCGGCTACGCGCACCGGACCCGAGGCGAACACGACGTCCGTGGTCTCCACGACGCCGGTCTGGTCGAGCCCACGCGACTTCTGCCACTTCTTCACGGCGGTCGCCGTGGCGCTCGTGTACTTGTCGTCGACCGTGAGCACCGCCGGATCGGCGAACCGGAGCGCCACGAGGTTGTCCTCGAGCTGGCGGACGTCCTCGCCCTTGTCGACGCCGGACGACAGCGGGCGCCACATCGGTTTGTCGCCGAACAGCAGCGCCGGCCCGGGCGCGCCGTTGACCTCCCAGAGGGTGGCCCCGCGGTCGATCACCGAGCCCTCGGCGGGCAGGGCCGTGATGACGCCGTCGGGACCGCCGGCGATAGTCCGGGTGTCGCCGTACCCGACCCGGCCGTCGACCTGCTCGGTCTGGACCAGGTCGCGCTTGGAGACCTTGGCGGTCTTCGTCGAGGGCGGCAGGGTCGTGCTGGTGGTCGAGCCGTCGGCGGCTCCGGCCGACGAACCGCGGGTGAGGGCGAACAAGCCGCCGGTGCCGAGGAGCCCGACCGTGGCCAACGCCCCACCCGTCAGGAAGGACCGACGGTTCACGGCGTCGCACCGTCGCTCGCGCCACTGGCCGGACCCGTGCCGACGCCTACGGTGCCGTTGCCATCGCCCGGCTTCGGCATGCCGACCTGGGCGGCGCAGGCATCGTTGGCCTCCTTGAAGCCGGGCGAGTCGGCGTCCACGCCCGGTCCGCCCATCTGGACCTGGATGCCGCCACCGTCCGAGGAGATCTGTGGGTCCGGGAAGTCGATGCCGTGGTCCCGCATGCACTGGGCGAAGTCGAGGAGCCGCTGCTTCTCTTCTTCGAGCCGGGCCGGATCGACCGGCCCCGCGTTCGACTTGACCTTGTCGAGATAGGACTGGCACGCCTTCTGGGCCTCGTCGAGCTTGTTCTTGTCCGCCGGTTCACCTTCGGCGCCGGCGGTGAAGACTCCGCGGCCGTCCTCGTTGAACTGCGGATCGGGCATGTCGATGCCGTGCTCGCGCATGCACTGGGCGAAGTCGAGCATGGCCTGCTGGGCGTCTTCTTCGCTGGTGGCGCCGGCGGCCGTCGTGGTGGTCGTGGCGCTGTCGTCTCCGGCCAGGGAGGCCACTTGGGCGGCGGGCGTCGACCCGCCCCCGCAGGCGGCGAAGAGCATGAGGGCGACGCCGACGGCGCCGACCGAAATCAGTTTTCGTGTCATGGCGGTCGACGATGACGAACGATCGCTGAGAGACGACTGAGCCTGCCTGAGAGCGTTCTCAGCGCCCGCGACGACACGGGACGACCCGTACCGTCATCATGGAGCGGTGCGCGTGCTGGTGGTGGAGGACGAGGTCGCGCTGGCCGACACCATCCATCGGGGGCTCCAGGCCGAGGGCTTCACCGTCGAGGTCACCCACGACGGCGCCGACGGCCTGTGGCGGGCGCGGGAGCATCCGTACTCGGCGATCGTGCTCGATCTGCTCCTGCCCGGCCTGAACGGCTTCCAGGTGTGCCGCACCCTGCGGGCTGAAGGCGTCTGGACGCCGATCCTGGTGCTCACGGCCAAGACCGGCGAGTGGGACGAGGCCGAAGCGCTCGACACCGGCGCCGACGACTTCCTGTCGAAGCCGTTCTCGTTCGTCGTCCTGGTGGCCCGCCTACGAGCGCTCGTGCGGCGGGGCTCCACGCCCCGGGCCGCCGTCCTGAGCGCCGGGACGCTGGTGCTCGACCCGTTCACGCATTCGTGCCACCGGCGCGGCGTCGAGGTGCACCTGACCCCGCGGGAGTTCGGCGTGCTCGCGGCGTTGTTGCGACGTGAAGGCGGAGTCGTCTCGAAGCAGGAGATCCTCGCCGAGGTCTGGGGTCACGAGTTCGGCGGCGACCCGAACATCGTGGAGGTGTACGTGCGCTACCTCCGGAAGAAGATCGACATGCCGTTCGGGCTCGACACCATCGAGACAGTGCGTCACGTGGGCTACCGGATGGTGACCGATGCTGCATAACACCATCGCCCGCCTCCGCACCGTTCGGGTGCGCATCACGCTGATCGCCACGGTGCTCACCGGCGTGGCCCTGACGGTCTCGGCCGTGCTGCTCGTCTCGGCCATCGAGCACCGGCTCGAAGCGCAGGTGCGGGCGGACACGAAGCAGGCCGCCGACCGCGTCGCCTACGCGCTGAGGGCCGGCCAGCCTTTCGAACAGGCGGTGTCACAGCCGGGGCCGGGAACCGTGGTGTACATCGTCGGTGGTACGGGCAACGTGCTGGCCGCCAGCACGGGCGTCGCAGGAAGAGCCTCCGTCGGACCGCTCCCCGATGCCACTCTCCTCAGCGGGGATGCGCCCGTCGAGATCACCCAGCAGCTCGTGGACACGTCAGGTCAGGCGCTCAAGGTCGTCGCCGCCTCCCCGCTCGCCGAGGTCCAGCGCTCGGTGAGCGAACTGTCGCGGCTGTTGTGGGTCGGGATTCCGATCCTCGTGGTACTGGTCGGCGGCCTGGCCTGGCTGCTCGTGGGACGGGCGCTCAAGCCGGTTGACTCCATGCGGCGCGAGGTGGACGAGATCAGCCACAGCACGCTGCACCGGCGCGTGCCCGAGGCCCCCTCTGGTGACGAGGTGGCCCGGCTGGCCCACACGATGAACGCCATGCTCGACCGGCTCGAGGGGGCCGCCGAGAGGCAGCGCCAGTTCGTGAGCGACGCGTCCCACGAACTGAAGAGCCCGCTCACCACGATCCGCACCAAGGTCGAGGTGGCGTCGATGCGTCCCCGTGATGCCGACTGGTCCGACGTCTCTGCCACGGTGCTGGGTGAAGTCGACCGCCTCGACGACATGGTGGGCGACCTCTTGCAGTTGGCGCGCCTCGACGAGACCGGCGGCCAGCTGCCGACCCGTGGCGATGTCGACCTCGACGAGCTCGTCGCCGCCGAGACGACGCGCCTGCGGAGCGTCGGGGTCACGGTCGACGACTCCGGCGTGACGGCGGCGCGCGTCCAGGGCGATCGCGGCGCCCTCGCCCGGCTGGTGCGCAACCTCGCCGACAACGCGGCGCGCCACGCCCGCTCGCGGCTGGCGGTCAGCGTGGGCGCCGCCGACGGCGACGCCGTGCTCCGGGTCGACGACGACGGGCCCGGGGTTCCCGTGGCCGATCGTGAGCGGGTGTTCGAGCGCTTCACCCGCCTCGACGAAGGGCGGGCGCGCGGCGCCGGAGGGGCTGGCCTGGGCCTGGCCCTGGTCCGAGCGGTCGCCGCCGCCCATGGCGGCACCGTCCGTGTTCTCGACGCCCCGCTCGGCGGCGCCCGCTTCGAGGTGCGCCTCCCCGCCCCTGCGAACTGACGCGCGTTCGGTGTCGTATACACCCAAAAGTCGCGTCAGTTCGCTCAGGGGGGCGTCGTCGTGGTGCCTCGGCCGAGGTCGATGACGAGCTCGTGGTCGCCGTTCACGGTGACCCTGTACTGCTGGAGACCGGCGCCGTCGGCGGGATAGGCGACGCCGGTGCAGGGGTCGACGAACTGCTGGGCGTTGGCCCGCCACTGCACGGCGCACTCCACTTTCGAGCCGGGCGGGACGGCGGCGAAGACCACCCAGCCCGAGACGTCGTTGGTGCCGGAGTGATTCACGATGATGTAGCCCTCATCGGCGGCGACGAGGCCCGGGAACAGCAGCGGCCCGCGGCTGCCGATCTCCTCGGCTCGCTGATCGGCCGGTCCCACGTTGAACGTGTCCTCGCCCAGGTTGACCTCGACCTTGCTGCCCGGACCGGAGGTGTGGCTGAGCCATACGGCCACGCCCCACACGGCCAGCCCGAGCACGGCGATGAACGCCAATCCGACCAGCACCGGCACGACGGCCTGGGCCGCAGTCGATTTCGGACGGGTCAGACGCACCCCCGTAGTATCACGAACTCGTGAAGCGCCCCTATCGCGTGGTCGTGGCCAAACCCGGCCTCGACGGGCACGACCGGGGCGCCAAGACCATCACGCGGGCGTTGCGCGACGCCGGTTTCGAAGTGATCTACACCGGCCTCCACCAGACGCCAGAGCAGATCGCCGAGACCGCCCTCCAGGAGGACGTCGACGCGGTCGGACTGTCGCTCCTGTCCGGCGCCCACCTCACCTTGTTCCCCCGGGTGATCGAGGAGCTCCGGAGCCGGGGCCTCGACGACGTACTGATCTTCGGCGGCGGCGTCATCCCGGCCGCCGATGTCGATTCCCTCAAGCAGATGGGCGTGGCCGAGGTCTTCACGCCCGGCTCGTCACTGGCCGGCATCTGCCGGTGGCTGGGCGAGACCCTCGACCAACGAGAGGAAGCCGCATAGTGGACCTGTTCGAGTACCAGGGCAAGCAGTATTTCGCCCGGTTCGGTATCCCCGTCTCAGCCGGCGGCGTCGCCGACACCGTCGACGAGGCCGTGGCCCGGGCTGACCAGGCCGGCTACCCGGTGGTGGTGAAAGCCCAGGTCCAGGTGGGCGGGCGGGGCAAGGCGGGCGGCATCAAGCTGGCCAACGACGCCGACGAGGTGCGCACCCACGCCGGGAACATCCTCGGCATGGACATCAAGGGCCACGTCGTGAAGCGGCTCTGGGTCGAGCATGCGTCCGATATCACCGAGGAGTACTACGCCTCCTTCACGCTGGACCGCTCGGCGAAGAAACACCTCCTGATGCTGTCGGCCGAGGGCGGCGTGGAGATCGAACAGGTCGCCGCCGACAACCCCGACGCCATCGTGCGGCTGCACATCGACCCGGTCGAGGGGCTGGCCCCCGACGCCGCCCGCGAGGCCGTGGTCGACGCCAAGCTGAACCCCGACGCCGTCGACGGCGCCGTCGACATCCTCGGCAAGCTCTACACCTGCTACGTCGACGGCGACTGCGACCTGGCCGAGATCAACCCGCTCATTCTCACCCCCGACGGCCGCGTCCACGCCCTCGACGCCAAGGTGAGCCTCGACGACAACGCCTCCTTCCGCCATCCCGAGTGGGACGAGTTCCGCGGCATGCAGGTGCTCGACGATCGGGAGAAGCTGGCCAAGGAGAAGGGCCTGCAGTACATCGGCCTCGACGGCAGCGTGGGCATCATCGCCAACGGCGCCGGCCTGGCCATGAGCACGCTCGACGTCGTGAACCAGGTCGGGGGCCGTGCCGCCAACTTCCTCGACATCGGCGGCGGCGCCAACGCCGACGTGATGTCGGCCGCCCTCGAGGTCATCAACTCGGACGACAACGTGAAGGCGATCTTCATCAACATCTTCGGCGGCATCACGCGCGGCGAGGAGGTGGCCAAGGGCATCGTCGAAGCGGTGCGCCGGGTCGACCTGAAGGCGCCGATGGTGGTGCGGCTCGACGGAACCAACGCCGACGAAGGCCGCCAGATCCTCGTCGACGCCGGCATCCCGGCCGACCGGTTGATCAGCCGGCCCACCATGCTCGACGCCGCTCGCACGGCCGTCGCCCTCGCGGCAGGAGCGAACTAATGGCGATCTTCGTCGACGAGAACACGCGGGTCGTGGTGCAGGGCCTGACGGGTGGCCAGGGTCGCTACCACGGCCTGCGCAACAAGGCCTACGGCACGAAGGTCGTCGCCGGTGTGACCCCGGGCAAGGGCGGCCAGGACGTCGAAGGCATCCCGGTGTTCGACACCGTGAAGGAGGCCGTCGCCGAGACCGGCGCCACCGCCTCGTTCATCTCGGTGCCGCCCCGCGCCGCTCCCGCCGCCATCCTGGAGGCGGCCGAGGCCGGCATCCCGTTCGTCGTGTGCATCACCGAAGGCATCCCGGCCCAGGACGAAGCGCGCGTCTACAACACCCTCATGCGTGACTTCCCCGGCACCCGGCTGCTGGGGCCCAACTGCCCCGGGGTGATCAGCCCGGGCCGGTGCAACATCGGCATCACGGCCGGCGACATCGCCCTGGCCCCGCCGCCGGCGGCGCCCGCCGTCGGAATCGTCAGCCGGTCCGGCACGCTCACCTACCAGGCGCTCTACGAGCTGAAGGAGCAGGGGATCGGCGTGTCGACGTGCGTGGGCATCGGGGGCGACCCGGTGCCGGGTACCAGCTTCGTCGACTGCCTCGCCGAGTTCGAGCGCGACCCGGAAACGCGGGCCGTGATGCTCATCGGCGAGATCGGCGGCACGGCCGAGGAGGAGGCCGCCGCCTACATCGAGGCCAGCCTCACCAAGCCGGTGTCGGCGTACATCGCCGGCGTCACGGCGCCGCCGGGCAAGAAGATGGGCCACGCCGGCGCCATCGTCTCAGGCGGCACAGGCACGGCCCAGGGCAAGATGGACGCCCTGCGCGCCGCCGGCGTGAAGGTCGGGCTCAACCCCACCGAGGCCGGCGAGTTGATGGTGGAGATCGTCAGCTCGCTCTAGGCGGCGGCGCCGAGGGCCGGTCGGCACGAGCCCGCCACACCCGCGGCAGCGCGAAGGCCAGCAGCACGAGCACGGCACCGGCGAGGGCCAGGAGGATGCCGCCGCCGACGCGGTCGTCGGACCACACGATGGCGATCACCAGCGCGCCGACGCCGTAGGTGACGACGGCGGCGTAGCCGGCCAGCACGAGGAGCGCCGACGCGATCAGGAGGCCAGGGCGGCTGTCGCCGTCGTCACCCGCCCCGAGGACGAGGACGCCGAAGGCCACCAGCGCACCGCCACCAGGCGGACAGCGCGCCGAGAAGATCGGGATCGGGCCGGGTCTTGGCCTCGGGCCCCATCTC
>JBKOXV010000168.1:0-43120 GCA_046725105.1 bacterium
CCTACACGGTGATGACGAGGAGGAGCGCGCCGATGGCGGCGGCGCCGAAGAGCAGCGCTCCGTACTGCTGGACCTTGCCCGACTGCACCGGCCGGAGCGCCTGTCCGCTCTCCTCGGCGGCCAGGCCGCTGCCGTTCACGATGCCGTCGACGACCTTCTGGTCGATGTTGTCGTACACCCAAGTGCCCGTGCGCCGAGTGCTCACGCCGACGCCGTTCACCACGCCGTCGATCAGCGCCTGGTTGATGTAGTAGGCGCCCTTGGCGATCGGGCCCTTGATGCCGGCCACGATGACGTTCTCGTAGAGGGCATCCAGGTAGTACTTGTTCCACAGGAAGGCGTAGCCGCCGCCGGCGAGCTTGCTACGGCGGGTGAGGCCGGCGGCGAAGGCCCGCTCGTAGACAGCGACGCACACGAGGTAACCCACGATGGCCCCGGCGAGGGCGAAGACGATCGAGAGCAGGGCGTCGCTCCAGTGGAACGGGGCGTGGACGAGCTCGGGGAAGGTGCCGCCGAGCGGGCTGGCCTCGACCCACTCGGTGAACTTCTCGGTGGTGGCGATGGTGGTGGCGTTGTTGAGCAGGCCGGCCGTCAGTGACAACACGGCGAGGATGATGAGCGGCACCGTGATCAGCGGCGGCGACTCGTGCGGCTCGGCGTGGTGCTCCCCGTGGGCGCCGTGCCCGTGCACCTCGGCGGCGGCGTGAGCGGTGACGAACTCGTCGGGGTTGTCCTCGGCCACGACGAAGGTGCCGCCGGCCTCCTCGGCGATGGGCTCGGCGGCGTGGGCCAGGGCCACGGCCGGGACGCGCTCGGGGATGGGCTCGTGCTCATGGGCCCCGAGCTCGCCGCCGCGGTACTCGCCGAGGAAGGTGAGGTACACGCAGCGGGCCATGTAGGCGGCGGTGAGGAAGGCGCCGACCAGGCCGATCACCATGAAGGCCGTGTAGCCGTTGTTGCCGGCGTTGGCGATGATCTCGTCCTTCGAGAAGAAGCCGGCACCGATCGGGATGCCCATGAGCGCGATGGTGCCGATGATGAAGGTGACGAACGTGATCGGCATCTTGCGCCACAGCCCGCCCATGTCCTTCTTCATGTCGAAGGAGTGGTGCGCCCCGGAGTGGCTGACCGAGCCCGCCCCCAGGAAGAGCAGGGCCTTGAAGAAGGCGTGGGTGAAGATGTGAAAGACGGCCGGCAGCCAGGCGCCCACGCCGAGACCCATCACCATGTAGCCGAGCTGGCTCACCGTCGAGTAGGCGAGCACCTTCTTGATGTCGATCTGCACGAAGGCCAGCACGGCGGCGATGACGATGGTGATGCCGCCGATCACCGCCATGGGGTTCACCGGGCCGTCGGCGATCTTGAAGCCCTCGTAGAACACGGGATACAGCCGAGCGCCGAGGTAGACGCCGGCGACGACCATCGTGGCGGCGTGGATGAGCGCCGACACGGGGGTGGGGCCGGCCATGGCGTCGGGGAGCCACGTGTGCAGCGGGAACTGGCCCGACTTGCCGATGATGCCGATGAACAGGGCCATGGCGCCCCAGAAGATGACGCTGCGCGACCAGTCGCCCGACAACGCCCATTCGTTGATCTGGTCGATGCTGAACGAGCCGGCGCCCCAGAAGGTGATGATGATGCCGATCAGGAGGCCGACGTCGCCGACTCGTGTGGTGAAGAACGCCTTCATGGCGGCGTCGGAGTTCTTCTTGTCCTCCCACCAATGCCCGATCAGCATGAACGAGCAGAGGCCCATGATCTCCCAGCCGAGCAGGAGCTGGAGCGTGTTCTCGGCGATGACCAGATCGAGCATGCCCGCCGTGAACAGCGAGAGACCGGCGAAGTAGTAGGTGAAACGCCGATCGCCGCGCACGTACTCGAGCGAATAGATCTGCACGAGGCTCGAGATGATGGTGACGACGATCAGCAGGGCGACAGCGAGGCCGTCGATGTGCTCACCGATCCCGAACCGCACGCCGCCGCTCTGCCACCACGTCCACGAGTGGATGACCGGCTCCACGAAGGGCCGGGTGTGCTCCTCCTGTCCGGGCAGGATCGACCGGCCGAGGGCGGCCAGGGCGCTCTCGCCGCCGGCGTGGTCGTCAACCCGCTGGATCCACTGTACCGCGGTGCCGATCGCCAGCACGAGCGCCGCCAGAACGGCGGCGATGCCGATGTAGCTGCCGCCGTTCGTGTACCGGCCGGTCCGCTTCCCGAACAGGAGAATGAGGAAGAAGGCCGCCGCCGGCAGGATCGGGATGATCCAGGCGTGGTCGAGGAACCACATGCCGGCGTCAGCCCTTCATCTCGGACAGCTCGTCGAGGGCGATGCTGCGCCGGTTGCGGTAGATGAGCAGGACGATGGCGAGGCCGACGCCGACCTCGGCGGCGGCGATGGCGATGATGTACAGGGCGAAGACCTGCCCGTTGACGTTGCCGTTGCGCAGGGCGAACGCCAGCAAGTTGATGTTCACCGAGTTGAGGATCAGCTCGATCGACATCAGTACGAGCACGCCGTTGCGCCGGGCGATGACGCCGTACACGCCGATGGCGAACAGCGCCGCGCCAAGGAGGAGGAACTCGTTGACCAGCATCGATGCTCAGTCTTTTCGGGCGAGGACGATGGCGCCGATGACGGCGGCGAGCAGGACGAACGACAGGGCCCAGAACGGCAGCAGGTACGGCCCGAAGATGGAGTCGCTGACCTGCTCGGTGGAGCTGATGAGGGGATCGGCCGGCAGCTGCTCGTCGGAGAAGGCGTCGATGAGCACGTAGCCGAGGACGCCGGCGATGGCGAGGGCCACCACGACGGCGACGCTCCGTTGGGACGTGTTCAACCCGCCCTCCCGGCCGATGCGCGCCCGGGTGAGCATCGTGCCGAACAGGAAGAGGACGGTGACGGCGCCGATGTAGACGAGGATCTGGGTGACGGCGACGAACTCGGCCGCCAGCAGCAGGTAGAGGGCGGCGGCTCCGCCGAGCACCACGACGAGGTACAGGGCGGCGTGGACGACGTTGTTGGTGGTGACGACGCGCAGGGCGCCGAGGATCATGCCGGCGGCGATGATGCCGAAGGCGATGTGCTGGGCGACGTTCTGCTGGGCGGCCAGGAGCATCTACTTCTTCTTCTTGTCGGCGCCGGCTTCGAGCTCGGGGGCTTCCGGGACGGTCTCCATCCACTCGCCGAGCTTGTCCTTGTCGTGGAGGAGATCGGCGATGCGCGGCTCGGAGTACTCGTACTCCGGGCTCCAGAACAGGGCGTCGAACGGGCACACTTCGACGCAGATCCCGCAGTACATGCACAGGGCGTAATCGATGTCGAAGCGGTCGAGGGCGCTGACGCTGCGGGGCTTGCCGCCGGGCCGCCGCGGCGGGGCTTTCTCCTTGTGACCCTCGATGTAGATGCACCAGTCCGGACACGAGCGGGCGCACAGCATGCAGACCGTGCAGTTGCCCTCGTGGAGGGCGATGACGCCGCGAGCCCGGATCGGCGGCGCTTCCTTCTCGTGCGGGTACTGGATGGTGGCGGGACCGCCGCCCAGCCGCCGAGGCGTGACGGTGTGGGTGAGCTCCTTGAAGGTGACCCCGAGGCCCTTCAGCACACCCGGAACCAGCTTGGACATCAGAACATCACCTTGAAGATGGCTGTCACCATGATGTTGATCAGCGCGATCGGGATGAGGAACTTCCAGGCGAACCGCTGGAGCTGGTCCTCACGGAAGCGGGGATAGGTGAAGCGCACGAAGAAGATCAGGCCCATGAGGATGAGCATCTTCGTGAACAGGACGAGCGGGCCGATGACGTTCATCCAGTCGGCGTCGAGCGATACGCCCGGCAGCGCCCATCCGCCGAGGAAGAGGGTGGCGGCCAGGGCGGCGAAGGCGCCCGCCGACGCGAACTCGGCGATGAAGAACAGCAGGAAGCGAAAGCCGCTGTATTCCGTCATGTAGCCGGCGACGAGCTCGGACTCGGCGATGGGCATGTCGAAGGGCGTCTGGGTGAGCTCGGCCTGGGCGGCGATGAGGAAGATCACCAGCGCCACGAACTGGGTGAAGACGTACGGAAAGCCGATGCCGCCCCAGCCGAGGATCTCGCCGTCGTGCTGGGCGGCCACGATCCCCTGCATGTTCAGGGTGCCGGCCTGGATCACGACGCCCATCACGGCGAGCGACAGCGGCAGCTCGTAGGCGATCAGCTGGCCGGCGGCCCGCAGCCCGCCCATGAGCGAGTACTTGTTCGCCGACGACCAGCCCGCCATGAGGATGCCGAGCACCGACACCGACGACACGGCGAGGGCGAAGAAGATGCCGGTCGAGTAGTCGGCGAAGACGGCGAGCGGGCCGAACGGGACGGCGAGATAGATGAGGAACACGGTGAGGAAGACGACGAAGACGGCGGCCTTGAAGATGAACCGGTCGGCGTTGTCGGGGTGCAGGTCCTCCTTCTGGAGGAACTTCCCCACCTCGGCGAACAGCTGCAGCGAGCCGTACGGGCCAGCTTCCATCGGCCCCAACCGGGACTGCATGAAGCTCACCATCTTGAACAGGTAGAGGTACACGGCGGTGCCGGCCGGGATCAGCACGGCGACGGCCACCCCCAGCGACCGGAAGACGGTCTGGCCCCAGTACGGGATGACGACGGCCGACGTCATGAGGGCCTCACGGCGGCACTGCGGGTCCTGTCCGGCGCGGTCCGCAGCGGCCGGCCGACAAACCGTCGGCCGCCGCTTTGCGGCCGCCCCGGCCACCCGCAGCGCCTCCGCCCATAGGTCTCGTCGATAGGAGTCGGCCTTCGGCCGACACGCATCTTCATCGGTCGATGTCCCCGAGGATGAAGTACAGGCTGGCGAGGATGGTGATGACGTCGGGGACGTACACGCCGCGGAGAACCCACGGCGTGACCGAGATGTTGTTGAACGACGCCGAGCGGATCTTGACTCGGAACGGGCCCGTGTCGCCTTTCGAGATGACGTAGTACCCCATCTCGCCGAGCGGGTTCTCGGTGGAGACCCAGGCCTCGCCCTCGGGCACCTTGATGATGCGCGGCACCTTGGCCATGATCGGGCCGGCCGGCAGGCTGTCGAGCAGCTGCTCGACGATGCCCGTGGCCTCCCGGACCTCCTGCAGCCGCACCCAGTAGCGGGCGAAGCTGTCGCCGTCGGGGTGGGTCCAGACCTTCCAGTCCACCTTGTCCCACGCCAGCGGCAGCTGCTGGTCGCGCCGGAGGTCCCAGTCCACGCCGCTGCCCCGCAAGTTGGCGCCGGACAGGCCGTATTGGAGAGCGATCTCGCGCGGGATCACCCCGATGCCCCGGGTGCGGGCCTCGAAGATCTCGTTGCCGACGAGGAGGTTCTCCATCTCGTCGCAAAAGGCGCGCACCGTCTTCATCACCGACTTCGTCTCGTCGATGAACCCCTTGGGCAGGTCGTCCTTCAGGCCACCGATGCGGTCGTAATTGGGATGGAAGCGCCCACCCGTGACCGACTCGATCAGGTTGAGCACGTACTCCCGGTCGCGGAAGGCGTAGAAGACGGGCGTGACGGCGCCGAGCTGCACGCCCATGTCGCCGAGGAACAGCGTCACGTTGGCGATGCGGGACAGCTCGAACAGGACGGTGCGGATGTGCTGGGCCCGCGGCGGTGCCTCGATCTCCATGAGCTTCTCGGCGGCGAGAATGAACGGCACCTCGTTGGCGAAGCTGCCCAGCCAGTCGATCCGGTTGATGAGGGTGGTGACCTGGGGGAACGTCCGGACCTCGGTGAGCTTCTCGTAGCCGCGGTGCATGTAGCCGCACGAGGGCTCGGCCCAGACGACCTGCTCGCCGTCGAGGCGGCAGATGATCCGCAGCGTGCCGTGGGTGGCCGGGTGCTGCGGCCCGATGTTGAGGGTCATGCCCTCGGTCTCGAGCTCGACGTTCAAGCGGGCGTCGGCGGCCTGGCCGGCGATGTAGGCGAGCTGCTGGCGATCGGTCAACATCGTCATGACGACTCGCCCTCCTCCGCCTCCTCGTCGTCGGCCGGCATGGGCTCGACGTCGACGATGCCCGGCCACGGCTTCACCATGCGGGCCAGCAGCGGGAAGTCCTTCCGCAAGGGATGGCCCTCGAAGCCGGTCGGCAGATACATGTTGCGCAGGTCGGGATGGCCGGCGAAGACGATGCCGAACATCTCCCACGTCTCCCGCTCGTGCCAGTTGGCCCCGGCGTACACGCTCGACCACGACTCGATCGTCATCGTGTCGTCGGGGACGTCGACCTTCATCGTGAGGCCGACGTGGCGGCGGGGATCGACGACCCGGGCGAACACCTGGAACCGCGTGTCGCCGCCCGCCACGCCCTGCTTCGTCTCGGTGGAACGTTCGGGGGGCGGCTCGGTGGGATCGTCCTCCCCTTTGCCGTACGGCGACGGCATCCAGTCGATGGCTGACAGGAAGCAGAAGTACTCGCAGCCGAGCACGTCCCGCACCGCCACGCCGGCAGGGCGCCACGAGTCGGTGGCGATGCGCACCCACACGTCGTCGCCGGGCCGCAGCTCGTGGCCCACGACGGCGTCGCCCAGCTCGCTGGTGAGCCGTTCGATCAGACCCTGACGCAGCTCGTCGACGGCGGCGTCCCCCGTGCCGGTGTCAGCCGTTGACGACAATGGGCTCACCGCGCCACTTTGCGCTCATGTCTTCCCGCTTGATCCGCTCCTGGAGCAGCACGATGCCCTCCAGCAGCGCCTCCGGCCGCGGCGGGCAGCCGGGTACGTACACGTCGACCGGAATGATCTGATCCACGCCCTTGGTGACCGAGTAGCTGTCCCAGTAGGGGCCGCCGCAGTTGGCGCACGAGCCCATCGAGATCACGTACTTGGGATCCGGCATCTGTTCGTACAGGCGCTTCACGGCGGGTGCCATCTTGTCGGTGACCGTGCCCGAGATCACGACGAGGTCGGCCTGGCGGGGGCTGGCCGGCAGCGGGATCACGCCGAGCCGCATCACGTCGTACCGGGGCGACCCGAAGGCCGCACCCATCTCGATGGCGCAGCACGCCAGCCCCCACTGGTACACCCACACCGAGTACGAACGCCCCATGTTCAACAGCGCGGTGAGGGGCTTGGGCATGCGGCCCTTCTCGATCAGACCCACCGCAGCACTCCCTTGCGCCACGCGTACACGAGGCCCAGGACGAGCACGAACACGAACACACCCATCTCCACCAGACCGAAGCCGCCGTACTCCTCGAGGCGGACGGCCCACGGGAAGATGAACACCACCTCGACGTCGAACACCACGAAGAGCAGGGCGAACAGGTAGTACCGGATCTGGCTCTGCGACCAGCCTTCCCCGACCGGATCGACACCGCTCTCGTAGGCGATCCACTTCTCCGGCGAGCCCGTCCGGCGGGGCCGCACCAGGCTGCTGAGACCCAGGAAGCCCGATGCCAGGGCCACGGCGACGGCGATGAAGACGGCCGCCGTCAGCCAGCTGCGGAGGAACTGCGACATCGCCAAGGACTCTATACGAGGGACGTGAATTGGCTCACAAACAGGTAAGGCACCTTGTGGACGCGGTGGCGACCCCGTGACCAGGGGTCCCGCGCCGATCGCCGGCCGGTAGCGTCACCGGGGTGGCTCCGCTGATCGCCGTTCCGGGCCGCCTCCGCGACGACATCCGCGGGGCGCGCGGCGGTGCCGTGCTGGCCGGGCGCCGCTATCTCGACGCCGTCGCCCGAGCCGGCGGCGTGCCCGCCCTCCTCGACCCGTCGCACCCGATCGACTTCGCCGCCGTGCTGGTCCGGTTCGACGGGTTGCTCCTCCTCGGCGGCGGGGACCTGGACCCGGCCCGCTACGGCGTGTCCGAGCCGCATCCCGAGGTGGGCGGCATCGACGAACACCACGACGCCTTCGAACTGGCGGCGCTGGAGTCGGCCCTGACGCTCGATCTCCCGATTCTCGCCGTGTGCCGAGGCTGCCAGGTCCTCAACGTCGCGCTCGGAGGGACACTCCGCCAGCACGTCAACGACCACCGCGGCCTGCTGCATCCGGTCGCCGTGGTACCCGGGAGCCGGACGGAGGCGGCCATGGGGACGGCCACGCCGACCGGCTGGTCGCGCCATCACCAGGTGATCGACCGGGTCGGCGACGGGCTCGTCGTCACCGCTCGCGACGCTGGCGGTCTCGTCGAAGGCGTCGAGCGGCCCGACGGGTGGGTCGTCGGCGTGCAGTGGCACCCCGAGGATTCGGCCGCCGACGACCCCGCCCAGCAGGGTCTGTTCGACGCCTTCGTCGCCGCCTGCCGAGCTCGCAGTACGGTGACCGCACCGGGGGGATAGGAGGAGCGACCAGGCCGTGGCCCGCATCGGCGCGTTCCTACGCGAACGTCTGAACCCGTAGCACGGCTCCGACCCCCGGCGATGTGAGGCTCGTCCTCCTCTGGGGTGGAGAACCATCACGTCGGCGGAATGAGCGGCTAGAGGGTGAGCGTGTTGGCGGCGTCGCGCGCGAAGTCGACGATCGGGCCCGGGAGGAAGCCGAAGACCACGGTGAAGCCCAGTGCCGCGGCCAGCCCCACGCCGGCGGTGAACGGCACGCGCACCGGCGGCAGGGCGGCGGCGTCCTCGGGCGGGTCCGACAGGTACATGCTCACGATGATCCGGAGATAGAGAAAGGCGGCGATGACGGCGCTCAGCATGGCCAGGACGGCGATCACATAACTCTTGGCGTCGACGGCGGCGGAGATCACGTTGAACTTGGCCACGAACCCGGCTGTCAGCGGCACGCCGGCCTGGGCCAGCAGCAGCACCGTGAACGTGAACGCCAGCACCGGCCGGGTGCGGGACAGCCCGCGGTAGTCGTCGAGGTTGTGGTCGCCGTCGCCGGTGCGGCCGACCAGGGTGACCACACCGAAGCTGCCCAACACGATGACGGCGTAGGCGAGCAGGTAGAAGAGGGCGCTCGAGTAGCCCAGCAGCGACACGGACTGCCCGGTGGGCTCGTTGGCGAGGGCCTCCATCCCGACGAGGATGAACCCGACGTGGGCGATCGACGAGTAGGCCAGCATGCGCTTGACGTTCGTCTGCACTATGGCCATCACCGACCCCACGAAGAGCGAGAGCACGGCCAGGGCGTAGATGACCGGGCGCCAGTCGTCGCGGTACTGGAAGAAGCCGATCGACACGACCCGCAGCAGGGCCGCGAAGGCGGCCGCCTTGGACGCCGACGCGAGGAAGCCACTGACGGGCGTCGGCGCCCCCTGGTACACGTCCGGCGTCCACATGTGGAACGGAGCGGCGGCGATCTTGAACCCGAACCCGACGATCAGCAGCGCCAGTCCGGCGTAGAGCAGGCCCTTGTCGCTCTGCGGCGGGGTCTGCGTGAAGAAGTTGAAGATCGTGGCGAGGCGCGTCGAGCCGGTGGCGCCGTATTCGAGGGCGATCCCGTAGAGGAAGAACGCCGACGAAAAGCTGCCCAGGACGAAGTACTTCATCCCCGACTCCTGCGAGTCGAGCCGCTTGAGGTGGCTGGCGGCGAGCACATAGAGCGCCAGCGACAGCGTCTCGAGGCCGAGGAACAGCACGATGAGATCGCTCGACCACGCCATCACCACGCCGCCCAGGGCAGAGACGAGGATCAGCGCATACGTCTCGGCGCCGTCGAGCCCTTCCCGGCGGAGGTAGTCGTCGAGGAAGAGGGCGCTCAGCAGGATCGACGCCACGATGACGACGGTGATGAACAGACCGGGTCCGTCGAGCACGATGGCCCCGCCGAGCAGCTGTTGCGGCCCGTCGTCCTGCACCTGGTGCCAGAGCACCAGCGTGAGCACGAGGGCGGCAACGGAGACTGCGGCCGTGAACCCGGCGTAGGTGCCCTTCGGGAGATGGCGGTCGAACAGGGCCCCGGTCATCATGATGACGAGCGCCCCGCCCGTGATCACGATGAGTGGCGTCAGGGCGAACCAGTCGACGCTGGGGCCGGTGAAGGTGGAGACCTGGGCGAACACCGTCAGTCTCCGCTGGCTTCGCCGCCGACGGTGGGCTGGCGGTAGTCGGAGTGCGTCTCGACGTGGCTGATGAGGCGCTTCACGCTCGGTTCGACCCGCTCGAGGAGCGGCTTGGGGTAGATGCCGAGGAAGAAGATCAGCCCCAGGAGCGGCAGCATGACCAGGCCTTCCTTGAGGCTGAGCTCGGAGAAGTGGTGGTTGGGATCGTCTGGCGCACCGTGGAAGACCCGCTGGTAGGCCCAGAGCAGATAGAGGGCGGCGAGGATGACGCCCGTGGCGGCCACGACCACCCACCACCGGGCAGTGAGGAACGAGCCGACCAGCACCAGGAACTCGCCCACGAACCCGTTGAGGCCGGGCAGGCCGATCGACGAGAGCATCACGATGGTGAACACGGCGGCAAAGACCGGCGCGACCCGCTGCAGGCCCTTCAGCTGGCTGATCTCTCGGGTGTGGCGGCGCTCGTAGATCCAGCCGACGAGCAGGAAGAGAGCGCCGGTGGAGACTCCGTGGTTCACCATCTGCAGCAGCCCGCCCGAGACGCTCTGGGTGGTGAGGGCGAAGGTGCCGAGCACGATGAAGCCGAGGTGGGCGACCGACGAGTAGGCCACCAGGCGTTTCAAATCGTGCTGCATCGTGGCGCAGATGGCGCCGTAGATGATGCCGATCACTCCGAGGGTGATGAACAACGGCGCCCACCAGTGGGCGGCGTCGGGGAACAGGTACAGCCCGTAGCGGAGGAATCCGTACGTGCCGAGCTTCAGCATGACACCGGCCAGGATCACCGAGCCGGCCGTGGGTGCGTTGGTGTGCGCATCGGGCAGCCACGTGTGCAGCGGGAACAGCGGCACCTTGACCGCGAAGGCGATGGCGAAGGCGAGGAACAACCACCGCGTGGTGCTGGCCGCGATCGCCTGGTCGGAGGCGATGACGGTGACGTCGAAGGTGAGGATGCCGGTCTCGTTGCGGTACAGGAAGACCGTCGCGAGCAGGCCCACCAGCATGAAGGCCGAGCCCGTCATCGTGAACAGGAAGAACTTCACGGCGGCGTAGACCCGCTCACCGTGACCCCAGCCGCCGATGAGGAAGTACATCGGCACCAGCACGATCTCGAAGAAGATGAAGAAGAGGAACAGGTCGAGGGCGAGGAACGTGCCGAGGACGCCGGCCTCGAGCAGCAGCATCCAGGCCGTGTAGGCCTTGGCGTCGTGGCTGACGTCGGCGTCGCCCCCCCAGAAGGCCAGCGGGAACAACACGCCGGTGAGCACCACGAGGAACAAGGAGATCCCGTCCACCCCGAGGTACCACGAGATGTCCCACGCCTTGATCCACGGGTGCCGCGACAGGAACTGGAAGCCGTCGGCCCCCTTGTCGAAGTCGATGAGCAGGTAGATGGTGAGCGCCGCCGTGGCGAGCGAGAAGAGGATGCCGAGCAGCTTCACCAGGCGCACCTGGCGCCTCGACGTGAGCGCAACCACCAGGGCGCCGGCTGCCGGGACGAGGATGATCGACGTCAGCAGCGGGAACGAGCTGTCCATCAGATGCCCCTGCTCACGAACCAGGCGAGCAGGGCCACGGCCCCTATGCCGATGCCGAGGGCGTAGTTGCGGACGTAGCCCGACTGCAGGTGCCGCAGGGTACGGCCGCTGAGACGCGACAGCTTGCCCACGCCGTTGACGGCGCCGTCGACGACGTTGTGGTCGAACCACGCCACGTCTTCGAACGACTCGTAGCCCGGCCCCGCCACGAAGGCCGAGACGGCGCCGTCGTAGTACCACGCGTGGGCGAGGAAGGCGGGCTCGAACGCCTTCAGCCGATGCCGGCCGTACACGAGCCAGGCGACGACGATGCCGCCGATGCCGATGACGGCGGACGCGATGGCGAACGCCCACTGCTCCGCTCCCGAGAGCGACAAGACGTGCTCGCTCTCGTGGAAGACCGGTTCGAGCCAGCGGCCGAGGAACTCCGTCTGCTCAGAGAACGGCAGGTTCAGCAGCCCGCCGAAGACGCAGCCGAACGACAGGACGATGAGCGGCACCGTCATCAACCACACCGACTCGTG
Organism: bacterium; assembly: GCA_046725105.1. Lineage (GTDB taxonomy): Bacteria > Actinomycetota > Acidimicrobiia > Acidimicrobiales > Ilumatobacteraceae > DASXAI01. The sequence continues at coordinate 12,043 of JBKOXV010000168.1, forward strand.
CGGTGGGTGGGCGTCGTGGTGCTCCGCCGTCGGCTCCAACGTGTTGACGGCGGCGCCGACGGCCAGCGGGACGGGTTCGACGAGGGGCTCGGTGCCGCCCTCCGGGCCGACGACGTTGGTGAGGTCGGGCCGGGCTTCGTCCCACCGGGCCTTGCCGAAGAAGACGAGGAAGACCTCGCGGCCCATGTAGTACGCGGTGAGAAGGGCGGCGACCTCGCCCACGACCCACAATGCCGGGCTCTTGTCCCATGCGTTGACGAGAATCTCGTCCTTGGACCAGAAGCCGGCGAACGGCGGGACGCCGGCGATGGCCAGCCAGGCGATGATGAAGGTGATCGACGTGATCGGCATCACCTTGCGGAGGGCGCCCATGTGGCGCATGTCCTGGTCCTCGTGGGGCATGCCGTGGATCACCGAGCCGGCGCCCAGGAACAGGCTGGCCTTGAAGAAGGCGTGCGTGATCATGTGGAAGACGGCCGCCACATAGGCGCCCGATCCGACCGCCAGGAACATGTACCCGAGCTGGCTGACCGTCGAGTAGGCGAGCACCTTCTTGATGTCGTTCTGGGCCACGGCACACGTCGCGGCGAAGAACGCGGTGAACACACCGACGATGGCGATGACGGTGCCCACGTCGGGCACTTCGGCCAGCAGCGGGCTGATCCGGCACATCAGGTAGACGCCGGCCGTGACCATGGTGGCGGCATGGATCAGCGCCGACACGGGCGTGGGGCCTTCCATGGCGTCGGGCAACCAGAGGTACAGCGGAAACTGGGCCGACTTGCCGACGGCACCGAGGAACAGCAGCAGGCAGATGGCGGTGATCGTGGTCGTGGCCAGGCTGTCGGCCTGGCCGAGCAGCACGTCGTAGTTGAGCGAGCCCACCGCCTGGAACACGAGGAACATGGCGATCATGAAGCCCCAGTCACCGACCCGGTTGGTGACGAAGGCCTTCTTGCCGGCCGACGGAGGCCGCACCCGCGTGAACCAGAACGAGACCAGGAAGTAGGAGCAGAGGCCGACGCCCTCCCAGCCGAGGAACGTCACCAACAGGTTGCTGCCCAGCACGAGCATGAGCATCGAGAAGACGAACAGGTTCAGGTACAGGAAGAACTTCGAGAAGTCACGGTCGCCGTGCATGTAGCCGATGGCGTACAGGTGGATCAGCGCGCTGATGCCCGTGACGAAGAGCGCCATCGTGATCGACAGGGGGTCGACCAGGAACCCGACGTCGACGTGGAGGTTGCCGACGGGCACCCAGGCGAAGAGCGTCTTCACCAGCGAACGCTCGTCGGCCGGCTTCGAGAGCATGTCGATCCATATGCCGACGGTCACGAAGAACGCGGCCGACGTCACGAGGGTGGCGAACCACCCGGCGGCCGGCTCACCGAGGCGCCGGCCGAAGAAGAACAGCACCACGAATCCGAACGCCGGCAGGGCAGGAACGAGCCAGACGATGTCCATCGGCTCTTTATCCCTTCCGCATCGTGATGTCGTCGGCGGTGGCGCCGGGCTTGCGGCGGAGCAGGGCGACGACGATCCCGAGGCCCACCACGACCTCGGCCGCCGCCACGACGAGCACGAAGAACACCGCCGTCTGACCGGCGGGGTCGTCGAGGGCGTGGGCGAAGGCGACGAAGCTGAGGTTCACGGCGTTGAGCATCAGCTCGATGCACATGACCATCACCAGCGGGTTGCGGCGCACGAGCACGCCGACCCCGCCGATCGTGAACAGGACCGCCGCCAGCAGCAGGTACCAGGTCGGCGTGGGCGCCACGGCGACGATCACCGGCCGCCCCCCAGGCCGAAGCGGGCAGTCGTCGTTCGGCTATCTCGAACGTCGGCTGACAGCCTGCGGAAGACGTTGCTGATCACCGGCGGATCTCTTCCCGCGGCGCCACGTCGTCGGACGGCCGCCGGCGCGGGCGGGGCCGGCGGGCCAGCAGCACGGTGGCGATGACGGCGATCACCAGGAGGAGCGATGTGAGCTCGAAGGCGAACACGTAGTCGGAGAACAGCGACTTGGCCAGCACGTTGATGTCCGGTTCGCCGGTGGCGAGGGCGCCGCTCACCGAGTGCGCCCCGGTGATGCGCCGGCCGCCGGCGGCGAAGACGGTGATGACGATGAGGCCGATGGCGGCCACGCCGACGGCGGCGGCGATCGGGCGCTGGCCCTTCAAGCTGTCCACCTCGAGGTTCTCGACCTTGTCCACGCCGAGCAGCATGATCACGAACAGGAGCAGCACGACTATGGCGCCGGCGTAGACGATCACCTGCACGGCGGCCAGGAAGTTGGCGTCCTGGGCGATGAACAGCACGGCGATGCCGAACAGCGTGAGCACCAGGCTGAGCGCGCAGTGGACCGGGTTGGGGCGCAGGACGACCCCGAGTGCCCCGCCGATCACCATCACGGCGCCCACGACGAAGACGACGGTCTCCATCAGCCGGCCGTCTGACCCTTCTCGGGCGGGCGTACGCCGTAGCCGAGCTCGCCCGACCAGGCGATCATGCCTTCGAAGTCGGCGTCACCCGAGGGTGCCGTGGCCCGCACCCAGGCGGAGGTGTGGAGATCGTCGCCTTCGCGCCAGTCTTCCCACGGCAGCTGCTTCGGGCGGCCGTCGTCGCCGACGACCAGCTCGGCCTTGGTGTAGATGGCGTCGCGGCGGTTGGTGAAGGAGAACTCGAAGAGCTTCGACTCGGTGATGGCCTCGGTGGGGCACGCCTCCACGCACATGTCGCAGTGGATGCACCGCAGGTAGTTGATCTCGTAGACGAACCCATAGCGTTCGCCCGGCGACACCGGGTCGTCGGGCGGGTTGTCGGCGCCCCGAACGTAGATGCACTCGGCCGGGCAGATGCCGGCGCACAGCTCGCACCCGATGCACTTCTCCATCCCGTCCTCGTACCGGTTGAGGACGTGCCGGCCGTGGAGGCGCTCCGGCTTGGGGATCTTCTGGTCGTGGCGGCTGTTGCCGTCCGGGCCCTTCTCGAGCCCGCCGGAGTACTCGGTGGTGACGCGCTTGCCGCCGAAGAGGTGGATCTGCCTGACAGTGACGAGGAAGCCCTGGAGGTAGCCCATCAGTAGGGGGAGCCTTCCAGCTCGCGGGTGCGGGCACTGGCCCGCAACGCCACCGTGAACACGCCCCACGCCACCACGGCGACGGCGAGGGCGATGGCAACTACCGCCACCCGGTTCCAGTCCTGGTCCTGGGCGACCTTGAGGGCGGTGATCAACATCAGCCACCCGAAGGCCACCGGGATGAGGAGCTTCCAGCCCAGGTCCATCAGCTGGTCGTAGCGGAACCGCGGCAGCGTGGCGCGCAGCCAGACGTAGACGAACAAGAACACCAGCAGTTTGGCGAGCAGCCACAGCGTGCCTTCGAGGGCGTTGGGGATGCCGGGGATGTCGAACAGGGGGCGGGGGCCTCCCAGGAAGAGGGTGATGATGATCGTCGACATCACCACGACGGCCAGGAACTCGGCCAGGTAGTACATGGCGAACCGCATCGACGAGTACTCCGTCTGGTACCCGCCGACGAGCTCCTGCTCGGCCTCGGTGAGGTCGAACGGTGGCCGGTTCATCTCGGCCGTGATCGCGAGGAAGAAGACGATGAAGGGCACCACGCCGGTGGCGATCAGGTTCCAGTTCCGCACCCCGTCCTGGGCGACGACGATGCCGTTGGTCGACAGCGTGCCGCAGACGACCAGGACGGTGGCGATGGACAGCCCGAGGGCGGCCTCGTAGCTCACCATTTGGGCCGACGCCCGCACCGAACCGAGCAACGGATACTTCGAACCCGACGACCAGCCGGCCAGCATGGCGCCGTAGACGGCGACGGCGCTCATGGCCAACATCAACAGGATGCCGACGGGTGGGTCGGCCACCTGCAACAGGGTCTTCTCACCCAGGATGGAGACGACGCCGTCGTTGCCGTTGCTGAAGTCACCGCCCAACGGGACGATGGCGAAGGTGACGAAGACCGGCACGACGGCGAGGTAGGGCGCCAGGAGGAACACCATCCGGTCGGACTGCTCGGGGTGGATGTACTCCTTGGTGACGAGCTTGAGGCCGTCGGCGATCGTCTGCAGGATCCCCCACCGACCGGCCTTGTTCGGCCCGATGCGGTTCTGGAAGCCGGCGATGAGCTTGCGCTCGAACCAGATCATCAGGATGACGGCGATCAGCATCACCACGAAGGCGACCACCACCTTGATGACGACGATCAGCACCTCCTTGAAGCCGACGCCGACGATGAGCAGCGGGTCGAGGGCGAGGACGTGCCTCACTGGTGCACCACCCAAGCGTGAGCATGGACTCGTTGTTCGCGCCCCTCGGGGGCACCAGTGAGCTGGTCGCCGCTTCGCGGCGAACGCTGCACGGTGATATTGCGCTCGCTTCGCTCGCTCATCGCAACGCCTCCAGCCGCACATCGGTGACGGCCACGCCGACATCGACGATTTCCGCGATGGCGGCATCGGGCTGGTTGAAGGCGACCCGAACCACGCCCCTCGGGACCCGATCGTCGGGGTGGGCGGCGAGCACGAGGCTGGTGCGCGGCGTGACCACCCGGACCTGGGCACCCTCGGTGAGGCCGTGCCGGTCGGCGTCCCACGGGTTGATCGACACCCTGGCCCCGCGGGCCAGGCCGGCGAGCGACGGTGACCGGGCGGTGAACACGGCGCCGTCGTAGAGATCACGGTCGACCACGAGCCGGAAGTCGTAGCTGCTCGGGGCGGGCGGAGCCAGCCCGGAATCGGCGACGGTGAACCTGGAGCCGGCGCCGGAGAAGACCACACCGTCGGGCGGCGCCGCACCCAGGGTGGCGTGGATCGGCGACACGCCGGCGATCTCGGCCCGGATGCCGGCGATGGAGGTGAGGCCGAGGTCGGCGCCCAGCCGGTCGGCGAGCTCGACGGCCAGCATCCAGTCCTCGTGGGCGGTGCCGGCCGGCGTGACCTTGCGGGCGACAGGGCTGACCCGGCCCTCGACGTTGGTGGTGGTGCCGTCCTTCTCGGCGAACGCGGCCGCCGCCAGGACGACGTCGGCCTGGCGCGACGAGTCGGTGAGGAAGGTGTCGACGGCGAGGATTTGGCGGGCGCCGGCCAGGGCTCGCCGAGCGAGATCACGGTCCGGGAAGTCGGCGAGCGGGTCGGCCCCGAGGAGGACGAGGCAGCCGATGCGCCCGGCGGCGGCGGCGGCGAGGATACCGGCGGCGTCGAGGCCCGGTCCCGCCGGCAGGAGGTTCCAGGCGTCACGCAGAGGCCCGCCGGCGTCGGCGAGGGCGGTGCGGCCGGGCAGGAGGCCCGGCGCCATCCCGGCGTCGAGCGCGCCCCGGACGTTGCCGCGCCGCAGCACCGGTAGGAACGTGGCGTCGGGATGCGCGGCGTGCAGGGCGGCGGCGGCGTCGACCGTGAAGTCGGCGGCCGCGGCGAGGTTGGAGCGCCCTATCACGACGGCCACCGGGCCGGCGCCGAGCTGCTCGCGCACGGAGCCGAGCCGGGCGTCGTCGACGTCGAGGCCGGTGGCCGGGCCGGTGCCGAGAATGGCTCGGACCAGGGCCGCTTGCTCGCCCGGGCGGTGCCGCAGCGAGCGCCATGCGTACGGCGTGAGCCCGGTGTCGTGCTCGCCCAGCTCCACGATCCGACTGACGCGCCGCTCTGCGGCGTCACGGATGCGCAGGTAGAGGACGGGCAGCTCCTCCTTCAGATCCGGCCCGAGCAGGACGATGGTCTTGGCCGCGCAGACCTGGTCGATCGTGGCCGCCGGCAGCCCGAACACCGCGGCGGCGGGGAGGCCGTCGCCCAGCTGGGCGTCGACGTGGTCGGTGCCGATCACGCCCTTGGCAAACTTCACCCACGCGTAGGCGTCCTCGTTGGTGCCGCGCGCCCCCCCGAGGACGGCGACACCACCGGCGCCTCCCTCGTCGATGGCGGCCCGGAGGGCTGCGGCGGCGGCGTCGAACGCCTCGTTCCAGGACACCTCGATGAGCTCGTCGCCCTTGCGCACCAGGGGCGCCCCGAGGCGGTCCTCGCTGTTCACCGCCTCGAAGTTGAATCGGCCCCGGTCGCACATCCAGCCCCAGTTGACCGGGTCCGAGTCGACGCCCTGGTACCGCAACACCTCGTCGCGGCTCGACTCGATCGTGATGCGACAGCCCACGGCGCACGTCGTGCACGTGCTCTCCGTCGCCTTCAGGTCCCAGGGCCGGGCCTTGAACCGGTACGGCTTGGCGGTGAGGGCGCCCACCGGGCAGATCTGCACGGTGTTGCCGCTGAAGTACGAGGCGAACGGCTCGTCGGGGAAGGTGAGGATCTGGGTGTCGTTGCCGCGGTAGGTGAAGTGGATCAGCGGGTCACCGGCCACCTCCTTGGCGAAGCGGGTGCAACGGTCGCAGAGGATGCAGCGCTCGCGGTCGAGGTAGACGAGGTCGCTGATGGGCAGCGGCTTGGCGTAGTGGCGCTTCTCTTCCACGAAGCGGCTCTCGCCCGGGCCGTGGCTCAGCGTCTGGTCCTGCAGCGGGCATTCGCCGCCCTTGTCGCACACCGGGCAGTCGAGGGGATGGTTGATGAGGAGGAACTCGAGCACGCCCTCCTGGGCCTTCTTCACCCGGGGATTGCCCGTGTCGACCTTCATGCCTTCGGCCACCGTCGTCATGCACGACACGGCGAGGGCGGGGCCGCGGCCGGTGTCGATGTCGACGAGGCACATGCGGCACATGCCGACCGATTCCATCCGCTCGTGGTAGCAGAACCGTGGGATGTAGATGCCGTGGCGCTGGGCGGCGGCGATCACCCACTCTCCCGGCCGGGCCTCGATGTCGACGCCGTCGATCGTGACGGTGACGGTGGTCTTCTTCGGGGCCTCGGGCGCGGCGTCAGACATGGGCCGCCTCCACGGCGTCGACCTTGGGGCGGCCGTGCTCGATGTAGTACTCGAACTCGTCGCGGAACAGGGTGAGGGCCGACGCCAGCGGCGCCGTGGCCGACGGGCCGAGCACGCAGATGGTGGTCTGCTTCGGCGGCCACGTCAGGCCGGGGCTGATGTTGTCGGCCACGTCGAGGAGCAGGTCGAGGTCGCTGGGCCGCCCGTAGCCGTCGAGGATGCGGCGCAGCACCCGTTCGAGCCAGGTGGTGCCCTCCCGGCACGGCGTGCACTTGCCGCAGCTCTCCTTGGCGAAGAAGCGCACGATGCGCCAGCACGCCTTCACCACGTCGGTGGTGTCGTCCATGATCACGATGGCGCCGGAGCCGAGCATGGACCCCGCCTTGTCGACCGTGGGCTTGTCGAGGGGCAGGTCGAGGTGCTCTTCGGTGAACCACGGCGCCGACGCGCCACCGGGGATGAAGGCCTTGAGCCGGCGGCCGGGGCGCAGCCCGTTGCAGAACTCAGGCGCCTCCACCAGCTGTCGGAACGTGGTGGTGCCCTGTACGACCTCGAATACACCCGGTCGGTTCACGTGGCCGGAGACGGCGAACATGCGCATGCCCGGCGATGCCTCGGAACCGATGGCCTTGTAGGCGTCGCCGCCGTGATGGACGATCCAGGGCAGGTTCGACAGCGTCTCGACGTTGTTGACGATCGTCGGCTGCATGTACAGGCCCTTGGCGGCCGGGAAGTACGGCGGCTTCAGCCGGGGCATGCCTCGTTCACCTTCGAGGCTTTCGATGAGGCCGGTCTCCTCGCCCACGATGTAGGCGCCGGCACCCCACGTGAGGGTGATGTCGACGCTGAAGTCGGTGCCGAGGATGTTGCGGCCCACCAGGCCGTGGGCATAGGCCTCGTTGAGAGCCTGGGCCAGGCGCTCCTGGGCCAGCGCCATCTCGCCCCGCACGTAGAGGAAGCCCTGAACCGCGCCCACGGCGTAGCAGCACAGGACGACGCCCTCGATGAGCTGGTGCGGATCGAGCTCCATGAGGAGCCGGTCCTTGTAGGTGCCCGGCTCGCTCTCGTCGCCGTTGACGACGACGTAGTAGGGCTGGGCGTTGGGCGGCAGGAAGCTCCACTTCACACCGGCAGGGAAGCCGGCGCCGCCCCGGCCCAGGAGCGTGGCGTCCTTCACCTGGGCGGCGAGGTCGGCTGCCGTCATCTCGGTGAGGGCCTTGCGCAGCGCCGTGTACCCGCCGGTGCGGACGTAGCCGTCGTACGTGTAGCCGTCGGGCACGTCGAAGCGTGAGGTGACCATGACCGGACCGGTCGGGATGGTGCCGTAGTCGGTCATAGGGCGCACCCCCCCTCGGCTTTCACGCTGCTTTGAGAACCCGACAGGTTCTTGGACCAACGTGAAATGGGGAGGTGAGGACCCGTCGTCCCTCTCACCGGGCGTCCACCTTGGCTTGGGCCTCGATGCCCGTGTTCGCCCACCGGTCCGGCGCCACCTTCTGGCGGATCCGCGCCAGCACGCCGTGGTCGGGGATCTCGTCGCGGAGCTTGCCGGAACGGAGGTCGTCGATGAGTTGGTCGAAGGCGATGGGCGTGACCTTGTAGCGGTAGCGGTAGTTGACCTCGACGGCCGGCGCTTCCGTGCACGCCGCGATGCACTCGACGTCCTCGAGGGTGAAGAGCCCGTCGGGTGTGGTGCGGCCCGCCTTCACCCCGAGCCGCTCTTCGGCGTGCTCGAGGAGCTCCCACGCGCCCAGCAACTGGCACGAGATGTTCGTGCAGATGTTGACGCAGTAGCGGCCGACCGGCTCGAACTTGAACATCTCGTAGAACGAAGCCGTGCCGTAGACCTCCGCCGGGGTGGTGTCGAGGAGCTCGGCGATGTGGGCCATGGCGTCCTCGGTGACGTAGCCGTCCTGTTCCTGGGCCAGGTGCACGAGCGGGATGAGCGCCGAGCGCGGCCGCGGGAAGCGGGCCATGATCTCCTTGGCGAGAGCGACGTTGGCGTCGGTGAGGCGGGCCATCAGGTCACCGGTCCACGTCGCCGAGGACGGGATCGATCGACGAGATCACGGCGATGGCGTCGGCCACCAGGCCCTGGTGCATCATGTGCGGTAGGCATTGCAGGTTCACGAAGCTGGGTGCCCGGATGTGGCAGCGGAAGGGCTTCGGACCGCCGTCCGACACCATGTAGCACCCCAGCTCGCCCCGGGGTCCCTCGATGCCGACGTAGACCTCACCCTCGGGCACCTTGAAGCCCTCGGTGAACACCTTGAAGTGGTGGATGAGCGCCTCCATCGACTCGTCGATGCGGGCCCGCGGTGGCGGCGTGACCTTCTTGTCCTGCACCCGGTAGTCGCCGCTCGGCATCTTGTCGAGGATCTGGCGCACGATCTTCATCGACTCCCGAACTTCTTGGAGCCGGATGGCGTAGCGGTCGAAACAGTCGCCGTAACTGCCCACGATGACGTCGAAGTCGACCTCTTCGTAAGCGAGGTACGGCAGGTAGCGCCGCAGGTCCCACGGCACGCCCGTCGAGCGCAGGATCGGACCGGTGGCGCCCAACACGAGCGCCTCCTGGGCCGTGATGGTGCCCACCCCCTGGAGCCGTCCCCGCCAGATGGGCTGGTTCGTCATCAGGACGTCGTACTCGTCGAGGCGCGGCGCGATGAGGTCGAGCAGCCGGAGCGTCTCGTCGCGCCAGCCGTCGGGGAGATCGGCGGCGGTGCCGCCGACGCGGATGAAGTTGTGGTTCATCCGCACGCCGGTAATGGCCTGGAAGAAGCGGATGAGCTCCTCGCGCTCGCGCCAGCCGTAGATGATCATCGACACGGCCGCCATGTCCATGCCGTTGGTGGCGAGGAACAAGAGATGCGACGCCATCCGGTTCAACTCGCACAGCAGCATGCGGATCCATGTGGCCCGCGGTGGGATCTCGATGCCGAGCAGTTCTTCGGCGGCCAGGCAGAACACCAGCTCGTTGAAGATCGGCGAGAGGTAGTCCATGCGGGTGACGTTGGTGCCGCCCTGGACGTAGGTGAGGCTCTCGGCCGTCTTCTCCATCCCGGTGTGGAGGTAGCCGATGACCGGCTTGCAGCGCAGGACGGTCTCGCCCTCGAGCTCGAGCATGAGGCGCAGGACTCCGTGCGTCGACGGGTGCTGCGGCCCGAGGTTGATGATCATGCGCTCGTCGTCGTCGGCGGGGTCGCGCTCGAGCTCACCCAGGGCGGCGACCTCGGCTTCGCTCATCCGCAGCACGGCTCCGACCTCGCGCATGAGCTCCTTGGCGCCGAGCTCGCTGCGGGGGCGCAGCTCCTGCTCGCCCTCCGAGGTGAAGCGGATGAACGGCTCGAGGTCGATGCCTCCGGGGAGACGCGTGGCGATGCTCATCGCCGATCGGCCTCCTTGAACTGGACCGGGATTCGGCCCTCGGCGTAGTCCCTGCGCAGCGGGTGACCGATCCAGTCCTCGGGCATGAGGATGCGGGTCAGATCGGGATGCCCGTCGAAGTGGATGCCGAACATGTCGTACGCCTCGCGCTCCATCGCCTCGGTTCCCGGCCAGCGATCGAACAAGGACGGCACGACCGGATCGTCGGCCGGCACCTGCACGCGCACCCGCAGGCGCCGGGCCTGGCGCAGGTCGAGCAGGTTGACCACGACCTCGAAGCGCTCGGCCGTGATGCCGGCCGGAAGCGATCGACCGGGATGATCGAGGTAGTCGACGGCGGTGAGGTCGACGCACACCTCGTAACCGTCGTCGACGAGGGCGTCCATCAACGCCGCGTAGGCGTCGATGGTGGCGAACACGATCGTCTGGCCCTGGCGGGTGTCGACCGGGCAGCCGTGCAACAGCTCCTCCGGGGCGACGTCCGGCTCGGGCGGGGCGCTCTGGTCCGTCACGGGCTACCGGCGGAGGCTCAGGCCCACGGCCAACGGCTCCCCCGGCTCGACCAGCTCGATGCCGGCGCCCGCCCCGGTGGCTTCCCGCCGCCGGAGGATGTCGCCGGTCTCGATGCCGTGGCGCAGGTGGGTGATGGCGTGGATGAGCGTCTCGGGAGTGGGCGGACAACCGGGGGCGTAGATGTCGACGGGGACGACCTCGTCGACGCCCTGTACGACGGCGTAGTTGTTGAACATGCCGCCCGTCGAGGCGCAGACACCCATGGAGATGACCCACTTGGGCTCGGGCATCTGGTCGTAGACCTGGCGGAGGACCGGCGCCATCTTCTGGCTCACGCGGCCGGCCACGATCATGATGTCGGCCTGGCGGGGCGACGCCCGGAACACCTCCATCCCGAACCGGGCCAGGTCGTAGTGGGCGGCGCCGGTGCCGATCATCTCGATGGCGCAACAGGCCAGGCCGAAGGTGACGCCCCACGTGGAGCGGGCGCGCGCCCATTGCACGACGTCTTCGATCCGAGCCGTGACGGCGTTGTAGCCGAGGCCCTCGAAGCCTTCGTCTTTGAAGCCCATCTCAGGCCGCCTCGCCGGGCTCGCCGGGCTCGTTGCGGCCTTCGGTACCGACCCGGCGGATGGTGCTGGTCGTGGTGCGCTCGGCCGACACCATCGGGCTCATTCCCCTCAAGCGGCGGATCGGCCCCCAGTCGAGCCCGCCCTTGGCCACGACGTACACGAAGGCGGCGAAGAAGACGATGCTGAAGGCGACGATCTCCCAGAAGGCGTAGGCACCGAGCTCGGCTCGGGCCACGACATAGGGATAGAGGAACACGATCTCGATGTCGAAGATGATGAACAGCATCGCCACGAGGTAGAAGCTCACGCCGAAGCGCTCGGGCGGCTCTTTGGACGGCACGATGCCGCACTCGTAGGGCGCCACCTTGGCGGCCGTCGGCCGGCCCTTTATCAGCAGCTTGTTGGTGATGAAGCTGCCCAACGCGAACACGATCCCCAGCCCGAGCAGCAGGACGACTGCGAGGTACTGGCCCATTCAGACCTTCCTAGACCTCGGCGGGGACGGGTTCGAGCGACTCGCTGGTGGTGGTGGCCCGGTTGGCGGCCACCAATCTCTCACGCCTGTGCAGCCAGCGGCACAGGAACAGGAAGATGATGGTGGACCCGATGCAGATGAGGGCGGCCGGCCGCCGCCGATTCCCCAGGTCGCGCTCCATCAGGACGTAGCGGGTGGGCGCGTTCGGGTCGGCCACAGGCGTCGGTGGAGCTTTGCCCGGCTCGGTGTTCTGCTTGACGACCGGCTGCACCTGCACCAGGGCGTAGTGCGGCTTGTGCAGGAAGGCGAAGAAGTCGAAATCGCCGATCTTCGGATACCGCTCGCCACCCTTGTCGAACACGGCGACGGTGATGTAGTCGCCCGCCTTGAAGACCTGAGCCTGGTTCTGCAGGATGTCGTCGGAGGCCGCCACGGCCTGGCCCCGCTCGGGGTCGTCGGGCGCCAGCATCGTCCAGTCGTCGACCTCGCTCGTCTCGGTGGACTGGAGGAACCCGTCGCCCCCGATGACTTCGTTGGTGGCGAGGGCGGCCGCCCCGTTCACGACGGTGACGGGCTTCCACGACGGGTCCTTGCCCTTGAGCCCGATGCCGTACACCCACCACACGGCTGACATCAGCACGATCCAACCGAAGAAGCCGGTGACGGCCACGAGGAAGCCGAGGCGCGACCCGAGGTTGGTGCCGAGGACGACATAAACGCTGCCGCACAGCACGGCGACGCCGATGAGCACGACGATGATGCCGCGCAGGAACGGCGACCACGTAACGGCGAAGGTGAGGGCGTGACCCATCAGAGACTCCGCTCGTATTCGACGATCGCGGCGACCTGCTCGGGGGTGAGCATCTGCCCGAAGGCGGGCATCCGCCCCGTGCCCTGGCCCTGCTGCCCGTATTTCTTGCCGTCCTCCGAGCCGGTCTGGACGAAGTCGATGTGGTCGTTGGCGAGGGGGAACTGGCGGACGTCGTCGCCGTTGGTGAGGTTGGGCCCGAGGGCGCTGCCGCCGCCGGCGAGCTTCGGATCGCCGTAGGACCACCCTTGCGTGTGGCAGCGAGCGCACGAGTAGGCGCCGCTGTTGAGCGTGAGGTTGAAGAGTGCCTCACCGAGCGTCTTGTACGTGCCGTCCTGGACCGACTTCTCGGCCGCCGCCTGGATCTCGGCCTGCGTGTTCGCCGCCGGCTTGGCGGGATCGCCGGCGGGCAGGTGGCCGTCCTCGCAGGTGGTCTGCCCTTCAGGGCAGCCCTCCATCGGCACCTGGATGCTCTTGAGGTACTCGATGAGGTCGGAGATCTGCTGGTCGTTCATGGGCCCGCCGCCGGCCACGCCCCACGGCGACATGGGCGAGAAGGGCCGGCCGTAGGTGATGATGAACGTGACCTCGTCGGTGGTGAAGCGGTAGAGCACCGTGTTCAGGGCCGGGGCGTTCCAGTTGACGGCCTTCACCTCACCGGTGCGGGCGTCGGTGATCGTGTACGGCGCCACGCCGCCCTGGGCCTTCATGCCGCCGTGGCAGCCGGCGCAGTTGAAGCCACCGTCGGCCGTGGTGGCGAAGTCGAGCGAACCCCAATGGGCGAACCTCTCGTTGAACCCCTCGACGGCGCCGGCCTGGCGGGCCGGCTCGCGCAACCAGTACAGGGCCAGCCCCACGACGGTGACGACGAGCATCAGGAGGCCGATGGCCTGGACCCGTTCGAGGCGGCGGCCTTCGAGGACCTCGTCGTCGTAGTACGGCTTGCGATTCGGGGCCAGCTCGAGCTCGGACCCGAGCTCGGGCCGGACACCGCGCCAGACGTTCCACAGGAAGTAGACGAGCCATCCCGCCGTCAACACCACCAGGATGATGATGGCGATGCTCTGGGTTGACGCCTTGGCGTAGATCATGCGTGGGATCCGCCGGCGACGTTGATGCAGTGCGGGCCCTCGGCCTCCTGGCCCGTGGTGTTGGTACCGATGGGCGGGCCGAGGGAGATGGTGCTGGTGTCGATGATGAGGTTGCCGCCGGTGATGGCCACGGCGAAGCGGTCGAGGCCGCGGGGCGCCGGACCACCCTTCTTCTCACCGACGCGGTTGTACTGCGACCCGTGGCACGGGCACTCGAACCACTGCGAGGTCTCGCAGAAGGGCACCCGGCAGCCGAGGTGTACGCACTTCTGATAGAGGGCCACGAAGCCGGCTTCCATGCCGGTGAGTACGGCGCCCTTGTACACGGCTTCCGCCTTCGGCAGGGCGGCGGACGGGTACTGCACGAGCCAGGTGCGGGCTTCGGCGAGGTAGAGGGCGTTCTTCGACGACTCGATCTGCCCCTTCAGATCGTCGGTCTTGCCGGCGTTGATCTTGGAGCCGAACCCGCCGCCGACCTTCGGCCACAGGAAGGCGATGCAGGCCACACCAAAGCCGCCGATGCCCACGCTCATCAGCGTGACCGTCGACCGGTTGAAGAACTGTCGGCGGGTGAAGCCGACGGTCTCGGGGTCGGGGGGCACGTACGGCGCGGGCGTGAGCGACGGGGCCGGCTCGAGCGCGCCGGTGCGATCCGAGACGGCGGCCCGCTCGATCTCCCGACCGGTGGGCACGTGCTCGTCGACCGTGGACGGCGGCGTGCTGCTGCGGTCCCTGCGCCTGGTCTCCCGTGACAGCGAGCCAGCGCCGCGCCGGACGTCACCCCGGCGGGCGGCGCTGACCAAGGCGATGGCGGCCAGCACGACCAGAGCGGCGATGACAATGGCGATGACTGCGGCGGAGCTCATCAGTAGGTCCTAGAGATCGAAGAACATGCCGTCACGCCACGGGAAGGTGAAGTTGAAGCCGGGCCCGCGGAAGAACGAGCCGATGATGACGAGGACGGCCCAGAACATCAGGAAGATCGTGAAGATGGAGATGGCGAACTTGCGGTCCTCGGGCTTGATGCTGGGGTTGCGGTCGATGTACGGCGCCAGGATGAGCCCGAAGATGCCCATACCCGGGATGGTGACGCCGGCCACCATCGGGTGGAACATCGTGAGCAGCTCCTGCAACCCGAGGAAGTACCACGGCGCCTTGGACGGGTTGGGCGTGCGGTTCACGTTGGCGAGCTGCAGGAGGGGGGCGTTCACGAAGATCGAGAAAACGAGGGTGAAGGCGGTGCAGACGAGGGCGGCCACGAATTCACCCACCAGGAGGTGGGGCCAGGTGTGGACCTTGTCGACCGGGGTGGCCTTCACCTCCTGGATCGAGCCGGACTTCACCACCGTGAGCAGGCGCTGGGTGTGACCACCCGGGCCGGCGCCGACGGGGAGACCGGCCGTCGGCACGGCCGCCGCGCTGGGGCGTTCGGCCACCGCCACGCCGCCGCCTTCACCGCCACCGCCGTCGTCGCCGCCACCGCCTCCCTCGGCCCGGGCCTTGGCCGCCCGGCTGCGCTCGAGCAGGTGGGCCGGGATGCGCGACTCCGCCTCGGACGGGGGCGTCTCGGCACCGCCGGCGGCGGCGCCGGCCGGGGTCTCGGCCGTCGGAGTCTCGGCGGCATCACCGCCACCGCCGGCGGCCGCCTTGGCGGCCTCGGCCTTCTGCCGGGCCTCTTCGGCGCGCTTGCGCAGGTGCTCCGGGATCTCCGTCATCTCACAACGGCCCCGAGATCCCGCCGTCCTTGCGGACTCGCCAGAAGTGGATGGCCATGAAGATCACGATCACGAACGGGAGCATCAGCACGTGGAGCACGTACCACCGCAGCAGCGTCTCCGACCCGATCTCGACGCCGCCGAGCAGCACGAACCTGACCTGGCTGCCGAATACGGGGGTGTACCCCATCATGTTGGTGCCGACGGTGACGGCCCACAGGGAGAGTTGGTCCCAGGGCAGCAGGTAGCCCGTGAACGACAGCAACAGCGTCAGGGTGAGGAGGATGACGCCGATCACCCAGTTGAACTCCCGGGGCGGCTTGTACGCCCCGTGGTAGAAGACCCGCGCCATGTGGAGGAACACCGAGAGCACCATGAGGTGGGCGGCCCATCGGTGCATGTTGCGTACGAGCAGACCGAACGTCACCGACGTCTGCAGGGTGTAGATGTCGTTCCACGCCTGGGCCGTCGTGGGCCGGTAGAAGAACATCAGGAAGATGCCGGTGACCGTCAGCAGGATGAAGAGGAAAAAGCTGAGCCCGCCGAGGCAGAGCGTGTAGCTCACCTTCACCGCGTGGCGCTTCACCTTCACCGGGTGCAGGTGGTACAGCACCGAGTTCATGATCACGTAGGAACGGTTGCGGGGGCTGTCCGTGTAGCCCTTGCGGAAGATCGAGCCAGGTCGGAAGATCGAGTTCCAGGCCTGTGACCCCTGGATCTTGCCGTTGAGCTCGCTGATGCGCTCGCCGGGGGTCTTCCGGGGCTTCTCGTCGATCGTCTTGGCCACGAGGTCTCCTAGAACCGCATCCCGTAGGCGTAGCCGTAATTGTTGGTGCGGGTGTGCGAGTCACCGCCGGCCGGCGCGGCGCCGACCTTGCCGAGGATGATGACGCCAGTGGGGCACCGGTCGACGCAGAGGGCGCAGCGGGTGCACACGTCGTCGTCGATGATGAACACCACGTGATCGCTCGGGTCGTCGCCCGGCTGGTCGGTGTTGACCGACTCGGCCACGGCGTCGGGGGTGACCATGTGGATGCACTTCCACGGGCAGATGTCGACGCAGCCCTCGCACATGATGCACTCGGACTGGTCGATGTGGATGAACTGCTTCGGCTTGACCGCTTTAGTGAGGTAATCGGCGTCGACCTCGATGAGTTGGTACTCATCGCTCCACTCGGGCATCGGAGGATTGGCATCGGTGCGAGCCATGGCGCAGCCTCACCCCTTCCTTACAAGAGGCCGACCGTAGGTGGATGTGGGCAGCTCCGGAACGACCTTCGCCTTACCACGCTTCTGCCACCACGACCACATGACGATCTGCAAGCCGAGGAAGAAGCCGTAGATGATCACGACGACGATGTCGCCGAGCGCTTGGAAGGTGATGTCGAACGGGAACCAGGAGAGCTGGAGGACCTCGGAAGCGGAGTTGTGCCCGATCCAGATGCGGTCGGCTCGCCAGTTCAGTTGGTTCTGCTCGTGGGTGAGCCACTGGTGGGGCACGACGCCGTAGGCGAGGAACAGCAGGCCGAAGGCGTAGGTGGCCGCGATCATCGCCTCGCCCCAGGTGACCGGAGTGCCCGGTCGGCGACGCTTCCCGTACGGGATGACGGCCAGCGTGAGGAGCAAGGTGCCGAAGAAGGACACGATGAACTGCACGTTCACCCCGGGCCACTTGAGCACGTCGATCGCCACGATCACGCCGGGCAGCTCCTCCTCGTGAATCCGCTCACAACACTAGCCACCGTCCCTCGTCCTCAAACCACCGAGGGGCTCCCGCCTGGTGTCTACCACGCCCTCCCACTCCCGCCAGAACCACCACAACCGCCCGCACCGCCTCTCGCCTGTGGCGCCCGTTGGGGCGGAATTCGCACCATCCAGCGACACAAGCGTGGGTCCCGGCCGACTCGGGACGCGCTTGCGCCCTGATTCACGAGCGCATGGGACCACCCTCTACGATGCGGACCCGTGACGGAGATCCCGGAGCACCTGCTGCGGCGGTCGCGCGAACGCCGCGCCGCGCTCGGCCTGGGTGGCGACGAGGCGCCGGCCGCCGCGCCGGGTTCGGCGGCCGAGGGTGAGGCACCGGTCCCGGCCACACCATCCCCGTCCACGCCGGCGGCTCCCCCGCCCCGCACGCCCCGACCGGCGCCGGCCGCGCCCCCGCCCCCGAAGCCAGACCCGCCCTACATCGCCGCCGCCAAGAACCGCCGGCGCATCCCGTTCTGGGCCATGCCGGTCGTCGGCTTGCTGCCGTTGTGGGCCTACATGTACGCCCGGGGCCTCGAGCCGCCGGAGAAGACGGTCACCGGACCGGTGGCCTCTGGTCAGGCGATCTACGCCAGCAAGTGCTCGTCCTGCCACGGCAGCGGCGGCGAAGGCGGTGTCGGCTACCCGCTGGCCGGTGGCGAGGTGCTCCAGAGCTTCCCCGACATCAACCAGCACTTCGCCTTCGTCTACACCGGCAACAAGCCCTACGCCGGGCTCACTTATGGCAGCGGCCGTCACATCGGCGGCCAGCGGGGCGTGCCCGGCGCCATGCCGGCGTGGGGCTCGGCCGACGGCGGCGAGCTCACGGACGCCGAGATCGTCGAAGTCGTCTGCTACGAGCGCTACGGGCTTGGCGGCGGTGACGTCACCAGCCAGGAGTACCTCGACTGGTGCGCCGAGGACTCGGCCAACTTCGCCACCGTCGAGACCGATGGCTTCGCCGGCGCCAACATCGACGTCGGCCCCACCGCCGCCCTCACGAAGTCTGGGGGGTGACCCCCGCCTTCGACGTCCTCGTCGTGGGCGGCGGACCAGCGGGCGCGGCGACGGGCTACTGGCTGGCCGCCGCCGGCCACGAGGTGTGCGTCGTCGAGCGCAAGACGTTCCCCCGGGAGAAGACCTGTGGTGACGGCCTGACGCCGCGAGCGGTCCGGCAGCTGAACGACATGGGCCTCGCCGACGACCTCACGGCCTTCCACCGCTTCGAGGGGCTCCGGGCCACCGCCCACGGTGTCCGGCTGGACCTGCGCTGGCCGTCGCACCCCGACTTCCCGCCGTACGGCTACGTCGTACGCCGCCGCGATCTCGACCAGCTGGTCGCCGACAACGCCGTCAAGGCCGGCGCCACGCTCTGGCAGGGCGCCGACGCCGTCGCGCCGCTCGTCGAGCGGGGCTTTGTCAGCGGCGCCACGGTCCGGCGCCAGGCCGGATCGGCCCCCGGTCCGGTGCGGGCTCGGTACGTGGTCGTGGCCGACGGGGCCAATAGCCGCTTCGGGCGGGCCCTGGGCACGTTCCGGACCCGGGAGTGGCCCTACGGGACGGCCATCCGGGGCTACTGGGCGAGTCCCCGGCACGACGACCCGTGGATCGAGTCGGCGCTCGACGTGAAGGACCGCAGCGGCAACCCGTTGCCCGGATACGGATGGATCTTCCCCGTGGGCGACGGCACGGTGAACATCGGCGTCGGCCTGCTGTCGACGTTCCGCGACTTCAAGAGCGTCAACACCACCCATCTCCTGCAGGAGTACGTGGCGACGGCGCCCGAGTACTGGGGCTTGTCGCCCGAACCGGCGTGCGGCAAGCCCACCAGCGGCCGGTTGCCGATGGGTGGCTCCGTAGGACCGAAGGCCGGGCCGACGTGGCTCGTGGTCGGCGATGCCGCCGGCACCGTCAACCCGTTCAACGGTGAAGGCATCGACTACGCCTACGAGACCGGCCGGCTCGCCGCCGAGGTCATCCACGAGGCGATCGACGGTAGCGACCCGCTCGTGCTGCAGACCTACGAGCGTCGGCTGCAGGCCGAGTACGCCTTGTACTTCAAGGTGGCGCGGTTGTTCGCCCGGGTGATCGGCCGGCCCGCGCTCATGCGGGAGCTCACCCGGGTGGGCATGCGGAGCCGCACCCTCATGGAGTGGGTGCTGCGCATCATGGCCAACATCCTGCGCCCCGACGAGCTCGGCCCGGCCGAGGCCGCCTACAAGGCCGCCGCCGCCGTCGTGCGCCTCCTCCCCGACGACTGAGCCGCCGTCCCCTCCCCGGCTCCTCCCGCCCCCTTCCCCGGTCCCTCCGGTTCTCGTCACGCCAGCGTGCGAAAACCGCTCGCCGTCATGACGAGAAGCCACGGCACGAAACTGTGACACCCGCGTGCCATCGTTCGGCGCCATGAACGACGCCCTGCGAGCTCTTGCCGCCATCGCGGCCGAACAACACGAGATCGTGAGCCGGGTGCAGGTCGCCGAGGCCGGCCTCACTACGTGGGCACTCGGGCGTCACGTCCGTGCCGGCACGCTCGTCGCGGTCGGGCCGCACTCGTGGCGGTTCGCCGGTACGGCGCTCACCTGGCGAGGGCAGCTACAGGCCGGAGTGTTCGACCTTGGATCTGCGGCGCTCGTCGCCGGCCGGGCGGCGCTGCTGCTTCTCGGCGTGGACGTCGCCGCGCCGGCGCCGCTCGAGTTCGTCGTACCCCGAGCGCAACGAAGCAGAACGACGGCCGGCGTCGTGCGATCCGGCGCGGCACCCGGTGCGGTCGAACGCTGCACGGTGGACGGCCTGCCGTGTGTGAGCGCGACGCTGGCCGTCCTCCAGGTCGCTCGGTTCGGCGATCGGGTCGAGACCACCAACGCCCTCGACAACGCCGTCCGCCTCAGGCTGACCACGCCTGACCTCGTGCACCAGGCACTCGCCGAGCGCCGGCGCCGCGGCGTCGCCGGCGTGGCGCTGCTCGACGATGTGCTGCTCGACGCCGGCGTCCAGAGCTGGCTGGAACGCCGCTTCCTCGCCCTCGTGAGGGCGGCCGGCCTGCCCGTACCCGCCCTCCAGCGTGTGTACCGACGCGGCAGCCGCCATGTCGCCCGGGTTGATTTCGACTTCGCACCGCTCCCCGTGGTCGTCGAGGTAGGGGGCCAGAAGGGATACCTCACCCGCCGCGAGCGCCAGCGCCAAGAGCGCCGTCGCAACGAACTGCAGCTGCTCGGCAAGGTGGCCTACTTCTTCACGTACGAGGACGTCACCGGCGACGAGGCCTACGTGCTGCGCACGCTCCACAGCGCGCTGGGCAGGGCGGCATGACCGGCGAGGACCCGCTTGTGTCGGGTCAGGCTCGCTTGCCGCCGTCGACCTTGATGACCTCGCCGTTGACGTGGATGGCGTCGTCCGAGGCCAGGAACGCAAAGACGGCGGCGACGTCCTCGGGGCGGCCGACGTCCCCGAACGGCGTGATCATCCGCAGCAGCTGGCGGTCGGCGTCGGGCGGCGGCGAGTACTGCAGCGCGATGGGCGTGTCGATCGGCCCGGGCGCCACGCAGTTGGCCCGCAGTCCGGCCTTGGCGTGGTTGAGGGCGAGGCTGCGCGTCAGGGCGATGACCCCGCCCTTGCTCGCGGCGTACGCCGTCTCGTACGGCGTGGCATCCGTGGCGGCGGTCGAGGCCGTGTTCACGATGGCGCTGCGCCCGTTGGCCAGCAGGGTCGGCAGGGCGGCCTGGCACACGAGCCACGTGGCCGTGAGATTGATGGCGATCAGGCGGTCCCACTCCTCGAGGGGGAAGCCGACGTCCATCCAGAACCCGCCGACGCCGGCGATGTTGCACACCACGTCGAGGCCGCCGAGCCCGGCCACCGCCGACTCGACGGCGGGTGCGATCGCCGCCCGGTCGGCCAGGTCGCACACGACCGGCGTGGCCCCACCGCCGGCCCCCGAGATGTCGTCGATAGTGGCGGCCAGTCCGTCGGCGTTGCGGTCGAGGCAGGCCACGGTGGCGCCCTCGGCGGCCAGCCGCACGGCGGTGGCCCGGCCGATCCCCGATGCCGCCCCGGTCACGAGGGCCTTCCGCCCTGCGAGGCGATCCACGTCAGGCCGGCCCGACCAGCTCGAGGATGGCGCCGTCGGGGTCGGGGAAGAAGATCGCCCACACGTCGGCCAGGCCCTCGCCGAGAGCCACTACGACGGGCGGCGCCACATCGGGCACGACCCGGCGCACATCGGCGTAGCTGGCGTCGGCGTCGTCGGCGAACAACGCCGTGCGGTAGATGCCGGCGTGGTGACCGGCGGCGTAGGGCGTGCCGACGGGCCCGGAGCGCCACTGGGTGAGCCACACCGAGAAGTGCTCCCGCTGGCCCGGCAGGTACAGGCGCTGCTCGGTCCAGCGGTCCGTCGCCGCTGGCGCGTCGGCGTCGAGGTGAAGGGCGGCGCGATAGAAGTTTGCCGATGTCGCCAGGTCGCTGCAGTTCACGCGCAGCCCGGCATACGTGACGGGCCCGTCGCGCTCGAATACCTCGATCCGGGTGCCGCTGGGGTCAGCTGTCACGAGCGACCCGTCCTCGGCCGACACGGGCGCGCCGGCGTCGGCCAAGCGCGCCGCCACGGCGCCTGGGTCGGGGACGCCGAAGCGCAGCGCCACCAGCCCGAGGTGGTCGGGGCGCTCGTAGGCAACGCCCTCGGTGGGCGGCTCGATCCACTGGAGCAGGTCGACTACGGGACTGCGGTTGCCCCGGTGGTCGGCCAGGAACACGCCACGCCACCGCACCGGCACGCCCGCCAACCCGAAGCCGGCGCCGTCCTGGGTGGTCTCGGGCGCGGTCCGCCCGCGGGGCGTCAGGTCGAAGCACGACGTGTAGAAGCGCTCTGACGCCTCGAGGTCGAGGGCGTTGACATTGGCGTGGGCGAACCAGCGCGGCGCCGGCATCAGGAGGTGGCGACCTCTCGCGCCGCGGCGTGGGCGGCCTCGATGACGCGCTCGATCAGGGCGTCGTCGTGGGCCAGGCCCGGGAAGACGACTTCGTAGGGGCCGGGCGCGATGGCGACGCCCCGCCGGAGCAGCGCGTGGAAGAACGCGGCGTACCGGGCCGCGTCGGTGGTGCGCGCCGTGTCGTAGTCGACGGCCGGGGTGGCGCCGAAGTGCAGGCCGACCAGCGGCCCAACCACGGGCACGCGGGCGGTGATGCCGGCGCTCGCCAACGCGTCGTGGAGGCCGGCACCGAGGCGTTCGGCCCGGGCCTCGAGCAGCTTGAATCGGTTGTCGGTGAGCTCACCGAGGGCGGCCAGGCCGGCCGCCGTCGCCAACGGGTTCCCCGACAGCGTGCCGGCCTGGTACACCGGCCCGAGGGGGGCCAGGCAGGCCATCACGTCGGCGCGCCCACCGAAGGCGGCGATGGGCAGGCCCCCGCCGATCACCTTGCCGAAGCAGGTGAGGTCGGGCCGCACGCCGTAGGCGACCTGGGCGCCGCCGACGCCGAGTCGGAAGCCGGTGATCACCTCGTCGAACACGAGCAAGGCGCCGGCCCGGTCGCACGCCGCCCGCAACCCCTCGAGGAAGCCGGCCGCCGGGGCGACCAGGCCCATGTTGGCGGCGACGGGCTCGACGATGACGCACGCCACCGAGTCGTCGAGCTCGGGCACCACGTTGTAGGGCGCCACCACGGTCTCGCTCACGGCGGCGTCGGTGACGCCGGCCGAACCAGACAAGCCGAGCGTGGCGACGCCGCTGCCGCCCTCGGCCAGCAGCCCGTCGCTGTGGCCGTGGTAGTTGCCGGCGAACTTCACCACGGTGGGCCGGCCCGTGTAGCCCCGCGCCAGCCGGATCGCGGTCATCGTGGCCTCGGTGCCGGAGCTCACCAGCCGCAGCTGCTCGACCGACGGCACGTGCTCGGCGATGGTCTCGGCCAGCCGCGTCTCGCCCGGCGTGGGTGCGCCGAACGATGTCCCGTCGGCGGCGGCGCGCTGCACGGCCGCCACCACGGCCGGGTGGGCGTGGCCCAGGATGATGGCGCCGTAACTCTGGACCAGGTCGATGTACTGGTGGCCCTCGACGTCCCACACGTAGGGCCCCTCGCCGCGCACCACCGTGTAGGGCACGCCGCCGACGGATCGGAAGGCCCGCACCGGCGAGCTCACGCCGCCGGGAATGACTCGACGGGCGCGCTCGAACGCCTCGGCGTTGGTGGCCGCCGTCACGCCAGGGACTCGGCCAGCTCGCGGGCGAGGTACGTGAGGATGATGTCGGCGCCGGCTCGTTTGATCGCCGTCAGGTGCTCGACGGCGACGGCGGCGCCGTCGATCCATCCGTTGGCGGCGGCGGCCTTGATCATCGAGTACTCGCCGGACACGTGGTAGGCGGCGACGGGGAGATCGACGGCGGCCCGCACGGCGGCGATGACGTCGAGGTAGGCGAGCGCCGGCTTCACCATCACCATGTCGGCGCCCTGCTCGATGTCGGCGCGCACCTCGGCGAGCGCCTCGCGGCCGTTGTGCCAGTCCTGCTGGTAGCCCTTGCGGTCGCCGCCGCCGGCGATGTGCACGTCGACGGCGTCCCGGAACGGGCCGTACAGGGCCGACGCATATTTGGCCGAGTAGGCGAGGATGGCGGTGCCGGCGTGGCCGGTGCCGTCGAGGGCGGCACGAATGGCATGCACCTGGCCGTCCATCATCCCGGAGGGGGCGACGACGTCGGCGCCGGCATCGGCTTGGGCGACGGCGGCCCGGGCGTAGAGCTCGATGGTGGCGTCGTTGTCGACGTCGCCGGAGGGTAGGACGACGCCGCAGTGGCCGTGGTCGGTGTATTCGTCGAGGCAGTTGTCGGCCATCAACACCAGGCGGTCGCCCACCTCCTCGCGGAGATCGCGCAGGGCCACCTGCACGATGCCGTCGGGATTCCACGCCTCGGATCCCACCGCGTCCTTGCGGGCGGGCACACCGAACAGGATGACGGCGGGTACGCCGAGGTCGGCCAGGCCGGCCACCTCCTTGCGCAGGCTCTCACGCGTGTGCTGAACGACGCCCGGAAGCGAGGCGATGGGCTGCGGGTCGGTGATGCCCTCGCGCACGAACAGGGGCGCTACGAGGTCGTCGACGCCCAGCCGGGTCTCGGCGACCAGACGCCGCCAGGCCGCGGTGCGACGCAGGCGGCGGGGACGGGAGGCGGGGAAGGCCATCGCCGTGAATCCTACGACCGGGCCCGCTGATCAAGGCGAGCGCCGAGGCTACGAAGGGACACGTCGCCGAGCGAGCCGACGACGAGGTCGGCGTCGGACAGATCGTGGTGAGCCGACATCGGTCCGGGGACAGCGACGGTGAACAGGCCGGCGGCGCGGGCCGCGGCAACCCCCGTCGCCGAGTCCTCGAGGGCGACCGACCGGGCCGCCGGCGCGCCCAACGCCGCTACGGCGGCGACATAAGGCTCGGGATCTGGCTTCGGCCGGTCGACGCGATCGACGGACACCACGACACGGAACCGATCGGCCACACCCAGCCGTTCGAGATGGCCCTCCACCCACTCGGCGTGAGCGTTGGACGCCACCCCGCACGGCACGCCGGCGGCGCCGGCGGCGTCGAGAAGGGCGAGCACACCGGGCAGGGGCCCGAGCGCCGCCAGCAGCTGGGCGCCGTGGGCTCGGCGGGCGGCCTGGAGGGTGGCACGGTCGAGGGACCGGCCGACGACGGCTTCCAGGTCGGCCACCCAGTCGGGCGCGACGTGCCCGACCGACGGCAGCCAGTCGTCCAACACCAGGTCCAGCCCGTGGTCCCGGTACACGCGTCGCACCGCCTCGTACTCGGTCGACTCGGTGTCGCAGATCAGCCCGTCGAAATCGAAGACGAGGGCGGCCGGCAGCTGTCGCCGTCCGCTGCTTCGCGTCGGCCGGCTCCTACTCGCTTCGCTCGGCAATCGGTTCTCCCGCGACCCGGCGGCGCACGGCCGAACGCCGCCGACTTCGTCCTTCTCACCGACGCTACCGACGGGACGCGCCGCTCCGTTTGGTGTCGGCCGGGCACAGCACCTGCCGCCACGGCTCCACGATGATCCCGAGCTGCTCGTCGATCGGGGGCCACGGGAAGCCGGCCAGCGAGATCCGCAGCGATGTGATGCCGTGGACGGCGGTCCATACCGAGCACGTCATGACGTACTCGTCCGGCTTCGGGCCGTCGGGCCCGCCGAGCTCCACCACCCGGTGCACGGTCTCCTGGAGGTGGACGAAGGCCGTGCTGCCCGGCATCTCGGCGGCATCGACGGTACCCGGCATGGCGTTCTTGTGGGGATGCTGGATCATGAACAGGATCCGGTAGCTCTCGGGATGGGCCAGGCCGAACTCGACGTAGGCATGTCCCTTCCGCATGAGCTCGTCGAGCGGGTCGGTGGCGACGCTGGCCGCCTTTTCGAGCGTGTCGTCGAGCCGGAGGAACACCTCCCGGCACACCTCCTGCAGGAGCGCGTCCTTGTCGGCGAAGTGCCGGTAGATCGACGGCGGGGTCACTCCGACCCGGTCGGCGATGGCGCGGATCGAGACCGCCGATTCATCGGCGGTCTCGACCAGCAAGGCTTCGGCGGCGGCGAGGATCTCGCCGCGCAGACGCTCGCCCTCGCCCCGCCGAGCCCGATGGCGACCGTCTGCAGTCATGGCGTCAATCCTTCCACCCGACACCGGCATAGCGCTCCTCCAGGCGGCGCCGATCGGCCTCGTCGGCGTCGGTCCACACGTCCTCCCCGTCGTCGAGATCGACGGTCTCGCTGATTCCAATCCGACGGTGGATCCGGCGCAGCCACCCGGGCGCCCACCAGTTGGCGCGGCCGGCGAGCGTCATGAAGGCCGGCACCAGCGTGGACCGGATGATGAAGGCGTCGACGAGCACGGCCAGGGCGAGGCCGATCCCGAACAGCTTGATGAAGGACACCCCGGACGTGGCGAAGGCGATGAACACGACGGCGATCAGGATGGAGGCCGCCGTGACCAGCCGGCCGGTGCGCTCCAGGCCACGAGCGACAGCCGTGGTGGTCTCCGCACCCTTGTCGTGCTCCTCCTTGATGCGGGACAGGAGGAAGACCTCGTAGTCCATCGAGAGCCCGAAGGCGATGCAGAACATGAGGATCGGCATGACCACCGCGATGCTGCCCGTCGGCGTGAAGTCGAGCAGCCCGCTGAGATGCCCGTCCTGGAAGATCCACACCATCGCCCCGAAGGTGGCGGTGAGGCTCAGCATGTTCAGGACAACAGCCTTGACGGGCACCAACAGACTGCCGAAGAGCAGGAACAGGACCACGAACGTGACGACGCCGATGAACCCGAGGGCCAGCGGCAGCCGATCGAACAGCGACGCCTTCGTGTCGACCAGCTG
Organism: bacterium; assembly: GCA_046725105.1. Taxonomy (GTDB): domain Bacteria; phylum Actinomycetota; class Acidimicrobiia; order Acidimicrobiales; family Ilumatobacteraceae; genus DASXAI01. The sequence goes on from JBKOXV010000168.1 coordinate 38,576, forward strand.
GGCCGACGCCCCACCCACCAAGGCGGGCGCCGGTGCCGGGACATCGCGCACCGCATCCACCACGGCCTCACCGTCGGCCGACATGGGCTCGACCGTCGGCACGACCGACAGCCAAGTGGCGTCGGTGGACGCGAACCGGTTCGATGCGGCGTTGGGCGGGGCCACCTGGTTGCCGGCGGCGTAGCTGCCGGTGAGGGCGTCGACGCGGCCCACGTTCTCGATCCGGGACAGCTGGGCGGCATAGGCGGCGATCTCGCTGGTGCGGGCGGCTGGATCGCCGGTGCCGGTCAGGACGACCTCGACGGTGGACGACTCCCGCGAGGCGAAGTCGCGCCGCAGCGTGTCCTGGACGACCCGGGCCGGATCGCCCGGCGGCAGGACCCGGTCGTCGGGGATGCCGAAGGCGATGTGCAGGAACGGCGTGCCCAGGGCCAGCAGCAACACGATGGCGCCGGTGGCGATCGGGACCGGACGCCGCATCACGAACAGGGCGATCCGATGCCACACACCGGTGCCGACGGCCGGCGCCGCCGAGCGGTGGAAGACAGCGAACCTGTTCACGCGCGGCCCGAGGACGGCGAGTAGCGCCGGCAGGACGACCACCGCGCCGACGGCGGCGAGGATCGCCACGGCGATTCCGGCGTAGGCGAACGACTTCAGGAACGTGATCGGGAACAGCAACATGGCTGCCAGCGAGATGGCCACCGTGGCCGCACTGAACAGGACGGTGCGGCCGGCGGTGCGAACCGTCCGCATGACCGCGGTGCGCGTCGCGTGCCCGTCGGCCAGCTCCTCGCGGAAACGGGAGACGACGAACAGGCTGTAGTCGATGGCGAGCCCGAGGCCGAGCGCCGTCGTGAGGTTCAACGAGAAGATCGACACGTCGGTGAACGAGGTGAGGACCTGCAGGACGGCGAAGGTGCCGATGATGGCGAAGATGCCGACAGCCAGCGGCAGCAGGGCGGCGACGACGCTGCCGAACACGAGGACGAGGAGCACCAGCGTGATGGGGAGAGCAATGCGCTCGGCCTTCTGCAGATCGGACTCGACGCGGTCGCTCACGGCGTCGTTGACGATGGCCCCGCCGCCGGGGGTGATGGTGAGGGCGCCGGTGTCACCCTTCACGTCGTCAGCGATGGCGACGGCGCGGTCGCGGATCGTGTCGTCGCTGCCCTCCAGGCGCACCAGCACGAGGGCAGTGTCGCCGCCGGTGCTTTTCAGCGGCGGTGGGCTGCCGAGCGACCAGTACGACGACGCCTGCACGACGTCGGGCTCCGAGGCGAGCCGTTGGGTCAGCTCCTGGCCGGCGGCGACCGCGGCCGGGTCGTCGACGTTGCCGGTGTCGGCCCGAGCCAGCAGCACGAGCTGGGGGTCGCCCTGGCGGAAGGTGGACTCGATGACGTCGGCGGCACGCGACGACTCGGCCGACGGGTCGTTGAACCCGCCACCGACGAGCCGGGAAACCACCCCGCCGCCGAAGGCACCGGCGACGGCGAGAAGCAGAACGGCCGCCACGAGGATCAGACGGCGGCGGCGGATGAGGAAGTGAGCGAGCCGAACGAGCATCTGACCCTCCTAGAACGTCGTTACGTTAACTATGTTACCGTAACCCCGCTACGCAGCGGCGGTCCAGATGTCATCGGTCACAGAGGCCCGGCCCCCCGGCCGCCCACGCGACCATCCCCGCCCCGGGGGAGAAAATCGGCGCGGCGCCTGGTCCCGCTGCGGGGGGCAGGCGATCTCCTAGGGTGACCGGCCATGGGTGCGGCCGCCTGGCTCGAGGACAGCGAGGTCGAAGTGGCGCCGGGGGTCGAGTCGGAGATCGAGTTGCGCGTCCGCAACACGGGCAGCGTGCTCGACGAATTCTCCTTCTCGCCGATCGGGATGGCCCAGGGCTGGATCTCCGTCGAGCCGCCCAGCGTGTCGCTGTTTCCCGGCGCCGAGGAAGAGGTCCGGATTCATTTCCGCCCGCCCCGGTTGCCCACCACCCTGGCCGGCGCTTCGCCCTTCGCCGTCAAGGTGGTGCCGCGCGAGGACCCCGAGAGCACCGCCGTCGTCGAGGGCACGCTCGTGGTGGCCCCGTTCGAGGAGCGCACCATCGACCTGGTGCCGGCCACGTCGCGAGGCCGGCGGGTCGGAACCCACGGGCTGATCGTGCACAACACCGGCAACGCACCGGTCGTGCTCCGGCTGGACGGCACCGATCCCAAGAACCAGCTTCGGATCGACTTCAACCCGTCGACGCTGAACATCGAGCCCGGCACGGCCCAGCACACCCAGGTACGGGTGCGGCCCCGGCCCCGCTTCTGGCGCGGCGAGCCCAGGACGTGGCCCTTCCACGTCGTGCTCATCGAGGAGCAAAAGGATCCGCAGTTCGTGCCGGGCGCCATGCTGCAGGAACCCTTCCTGCCGACATGGTTCGGCAAGGCCGTCGCCGGCGCCGTAGCCGTCGTGGCCGCCCTCATCGCGATCTGGTTCCTGCTGGCCAAGCCGGCCATCGAGGACACGGCGCGTGACGCCGTACAGGACGAGCTGGCGCCGATCGAGACGGCGCTGGCGGCGGCCGGCATCACCCTGCCGCCGACGACGGTGAAGGGCGGGACGGCCCCGCCGCCGGTCACCACGACGACCGCCATCAGCCCACTGGGTGACCCCGTGAACTTCCGACTGTCGCTGTCGAGCCCGACGTTTTCGGTACCGACGGGCCAGACGCTCTACCTCACCGACATCACGCTGCAGAACCCCGACAGCAACACCGGGCGCATCACCATCGCCGTCGACAACGAGCCCATCTTCGACTCGGCGCTCGACTTCTTCCGCGACCTGCCCAACCACTACGTGGCCCCGATCGAGGTCCCGGCCGGCTCGGCCCTCACCACCACCGTCGTGTGCACCGGCCCGCCCGGCGGTCAGTGCACGGCGGCCGCCACCTTCGGGGGATTCCAGAAGGGGAGTTAGCCCGGCGAGTTGTGGAAGGCGGGGCTGGTCGGCCCCTGGAAGCCGGCCGTGGGCTGCAACACCACCGACGCCTGCGCCGAAGCTGCCTCCGGCGGCGCCGTGACGACCAGGAGGCGGGTCCCGTTGCCGATGCCGTTGGGCGTGACGACGGCCACCGAGAACGAGCCGGCGGCGTCGGCGGTGGTGCTGGCGGCCGGTCCGCCGATGTCCCAGGCCAGCGAGACCGCGGCGCTGGGCGGGAAGTTGGTGCCGACCGCCGTGAGCACCTGGCCCGGGACGACGAGACCCGGCGTGACGGCGATGACGGGATTCAGCTGGCCCGTGCCGGTGAGCCGGACCGTGGCCGACGCGCCGCCGGTACCGGTGACGGTGACGGTGGCGCTGCGGGCACCGGCGGCGCCCGGCGTGAAGGCCACCGTCAGCGTGCAGGAGGCACCGGCCGCCAATGAGCGGCCGTTGCAGCCGTTCACGGTGAGAGCGAAGTCGCCGACGTCGGTGCCCGTCACGGTGGCCGCCGGCGTGGTGGCCGCGTTGCCCGAGTTGCGGATGGCGATGGTCTGGGGTGATGCGGCGGCGCCGACGACGACGGTGCCGAAGTCGAGCGACGACGGTGATGCCGCCAGCGCGGGCCGCGCCGGTGGTGCCGTCGTGGTGGGTGCGACCGACTGTCCGGTACCCGACAGGACGACCGTCACTGTCGCCCCGCCCGATCCGCCCACGTCCATCGAGGCGCTGCGGGCGCCGGTGGCCGCCGGTTTGAAGGCCACGGACACCGAGCACGTCGCGCCCGGGGCGAGGGTGGCGCCGGCGCACGAGCCTCCGGCCAGCGGGAACTCCGACGGCGACGACACGAGCACGGTCCCGATCGTGGTCGTGAGGGTGCCGCTGTTGGTCACCGTGAATGACCGAGCCGCCGCCGTCTCCCCGACCGGGACGGTGCCGAAGTCGATGGCGTCCGGATCAGCCGTCAACGCGCCATTGGCGCCCGTGCCGGTGAGGCGGACCGAGGCGCTCACGCCGTCCCACGACGGATCGCCCGGCTGTGTGATCGAGAGGGTGCTCTGCTTCGCTCCGTTGCCCGTCGGAGTGAAGCCGACTTGCACCGTGCACGTCGCGCCGACCTTGATCACCTGGCCCACGACGCACGTGCCGCCGCTGACGACGGCGAAGTCACCAGCGTTGCTCGAAGTGATGGTCGCCGGCGTGACGTCGACGGTGCCGTCGTTCCGGAAGGAGATCGTCTTCGTCGCCGTGGTGTTGATGGCGACGGTGCCGAAGTCGACGTCGGCCGCCGTCAGGCCCGGTCGCAGGGCGAACGCCTGTGACCCCGAGCCGCCGCCGGCCGCCGATCCGTCGGAGGCCAGGAAGACGATCTCCCGCCCGCCGTTCGTGGCCGCCGGTGCGCTGAACGAACCGGCCGCGATCGGTGCCGCCGTCGCCGCTTCCGTGCCGGACGAGCTGAATGTCTTGATCGAGCCGCCGGCCGTCACAGCGATGCTGGTGCCGTCGGGCGACACAGAGGGTTCGCTGGCGCTGCCGGGCAGCGCCACGGGCCCCGAGCCGGCACGCACGACGGTCACCGAGGCG
>JBKOXV010000164.1:0-6255 GCA_046725105.1 bacterium
GTCGAGGACCTGGCGGTCGAGTTCCACTCCGATGGGCGGTGGGTCCGGGTGGTCGACGGGGTGAACCTCAACATCCGGCGTGGTGAAGTGCTCGGCCTCGTCGGCGAGTCGGGGTCCGGCAAGACGGTCACGTCCCTGGCCGTCATGGGTCTGATCCCGAAACCGTTCGGTCGTGTCGCCAGCGGGCGGGCGGTGTTCGACGACATGGACCTGGTCCGGGCGGAACCGCGACAGCTCGATTCGGTGCGCGGCCGCCGGATCTCCATGATCTTCCAGGAGCCGGCCCGGGCGCTGAACCCGGCGTTCACCGTCGGCGAGCAGATCGCGGCGGTGGTCCGCCGGCACACCGGCGCCAACCGCAGGCAGGCGTGGAACCGCGCCGTCGAGGTTCTCGACTCGGTGCACATCCCGTCGGCCCGGGTCCGGGCCAAGGACTACCCGTACATGTTCAGCGGTGGGATGTGCCAGCGCGTCATGATCGCCATGGCCCTGGTGTGCGAACCCGACCTCGTCATCGCCGACGAGCCGACCACGGCGCTGGACGTCACGGTCCAGGACCAGATTCTCCGGCTCCTCGACGAGGTGCGGCGCTCGACGGGCGTGGCGATCCTGCTCATCACCCACGATCTGGCCGTCATCGCCGCCATGTGCAGCCGGGTCGGCGTCATGTACGCCGGCCAGATCGTCGAGGAGGGCCCCGTCGACGAGCTGTTCGAACGGCCCCGGCATCCGTACACCGCCGGGCTCCTCGACTCACTCCCCCGCCTCGATGCGCCGGTCGGTCAGTTCGGCGCCATACCCGGGCGGGTACCGCCACCCGGCCTGTGGCCGTCGGGATGTCATTTCCACCCCCGCTGCCGGTACGTCGACCCGGACCGGTGCACGACCGAGCCGATCGTGCTGACCCGGAAGGGCGAGTCCTCGTGCCGTTGCGTGCGCGCCGACGAGCTCGTGCTCGAGCGGAGGACCGATGGCTGAGCTGCTCGAAGTCGTCGGCGTGCGCAAGGAGTTCGCGACTCGTCGCAGTGCCTTCGGCCGTGTCCAGCGCTCGGTCGCCGCCGTGCAGGACGTGTCGTTCACGTTGGCCGAGGGCCGGACGCTCGCGATCGTCGGGGAGTCCGGTGCCGGAAAGTCGACGCTGGGGCGCCTCGTCCTGCGGTTGATCGAACCCGACCGCGGCCAGATCCGCATGGGAGGTGTCGATGTACTGTCTCTCGGCACCGAGGCCCTCCGGCGCTGGCGGCGGCACGCCCAGATGGTCTTCCAGAACCCGTACGCATCGCTCGACCCTCGCATGACGATCGGCGACTCGGTGGCCGAGCCGCTGGCGATGCTCGCCCGGATGACGGCGAAGGAGCGCCGGGCCCGGGTCGCCGGGCTCCTGGAACGAGTCGGCCTCGACGGCCGCCGGTCCGAGCTGTATCCGTACGAGTTCTCTGGCGGCCAGCTGCAGCGCATCGCCATCGCCCGGGCCCTCGCCACCAACCCACAACTGATCGTGTGCGACGAGCCCGTTGCCGCCCTCGACATGTCCGTCCGCGCCCAAGTCCTCAACCTGCTGCTCGACCTGCAGAAGGAGCGGCAGATCTCCTATCTGTTCATCTCGCACGACCTGTCACTGGTGCGAGCGTTCTCGCACGACGTCGCGGTGATGTACCAGGGTCGGCTGGTCGAGGTCGGTCCGACGGCGGAGATCTTCTCCCAGCTGGCTCACCCCTATACGCGAGCGCTGCTCGGGGCCGTCCCCGTCCCCAACCCACGAGTGGAGCGGGCGCGCCGGGGCGAGGCTGAGATCGTCGTCGGGTCGAGAGAGACCCCCATCGGCACGTCATCGGTACCCGATTGCGGCTGCCCCTTCGCGCCTCGCTGCCCCGACGTCATGCCGGAGTGCCGGGCGTGGGAGCCCGCGCTGATCGGATCCGGCGGCCATCGGGCGGCCTGCCTCTTGGCCGAAGAGCCCGACGATCGGTCGCCACCGGCCGCGACGATCGCTACTGCTCGAGAGTGATCACCCGTGACGGGCACTGCCGGGCCGCCGACCGTACGGCGCTCCACAACGACGCCGGCGGGGTGGGGTCGAGCAGGATGACGACGCCGTCGCGCTCGTCCTGATCGAACACCTCCGGCGCCTCGACGACGCAATGCCCGGCACTGCAACAACGGTCGCGGTCGACGGCGACGTGCACGGCGCTCACCACCGGACCGGCAGGGCGTCGACGCCGTACACGATCTTGTCGTGTTTGAACGACAACTCCTCGAACGGAACGGCCAGTGCGAGGTCCGGCAACCGGCTGAACAGCGCTCCCAATGCGACGTCGAGCTCCAGGCGGGCCAAGTGCTGACCGAGACACTGGTGGATGCCGAAACCGAAGGCAACGTGCTGCCGGGCGTCGCGGTGAACGTCGAAGTCGTCCGGGTTCGGGAAGACCGACTCGTCGCGGTTGGCGATGTCGGCGGCGGCGATGACCCCGTCGCCGGGCTGGATCGACTGATCCCCGAGCACGAGGTCGCCGATCGCGACGCGCCGCCGGCCCAAGTGATTGATCGTGAGATATCGGAGGAGCTCCTCGACTGCTCCCCGCACCAGGGACGGATCCTCGCCCATCTCCTGAAGCTGGACGGGGTGACGCAGGAGCGTCACCACCCCGAGGGCGATGGCGTTCGCGGTGGTCTCGTGGCCCGCCGTCAGCATCAGCCGGGCGATGTCGACCAGACCGTCCTTGTCGAGCGCGCCCGGCCGCACCTGCTCCTCGAGCATCCGGCTCAGGAGGTCGTCCCCGGGAGTGTGCTCCTTGATCGAGACGAGCTCTTCCAGGTAGTTGGTCAGCTGGCGGCCGGCATCGACGATGGCGTCGTAGTCGCGTGTCGTGTCGACGAACGTGCGGCTCCAGCCCTGGAACCGGTCGTGGTCCTCGTACGGGACGCCGAGGAGTCGGCAGATCACGAGCGACGGCAGCGGCAAGGCGAAGACGCGAACGAGGTCCACCGGCGGGCCCTGCGCCACCATTGCGTCGAGGAGCCCGTCGGCGATCCGTTCCAGGTCCGGCCGGAGGAGCTCCATCTGCCGCGGCGTGAAGGAACCGGCCAGCATCTTCCGGATCACGTCGTGCTCGGGAGGGTCGAGGCTGATGAACGTGGCCCGACCTCCCATCGACGACGGCGCGCCGGCGGAGAACCGCGGGAACCCCGGCCGATCCGTCTCCACGCTCAGGCGGGGGTCGGTGAGGACCGTCCGGACATCCTCGTGCCGGGTGACGAGCCACGGCTCGCTCCCGTCCCACAGCTTGACCCGGCAGACCGGCGTCTCGCGTTGGAGGCCGTACAGATCGGGCGGCGGGTCGAGCGGGAACGTTCGCCTCATCGGGTACTCAGGGGCTGCCATCCGTTACTCCCTTCCCGGCGGCGGAAACGAGGATGTGCCGGACGCCGAGGTCGCCCCACCCGAGGGAGTCGGCGCTCTCCCGGACGGCCACCCCGTCGCTCTTCGTGATGCTCGACGGTCCGGCCCGGTAGTTCAAGAAGCTGAAGGGCGCTGACGCCCGGAAGGCGTAGCGCCGGTTGGCGGGGATCGCCGCCGTCATGCCCGCACCGGCCACCACCGGCCCGAAGTGGAGCTCGCCGTCGAGCACTCTGATGAGCTCGTCCTGGGAGTGCCTGTGCGAGCTGCCCCGGATCACTCCGATGCCGCAGGTCCGCAGCAAGGTCAGGTCACACGTCCCACAGGTCGAGTCGAGGTAGTAGCCCGCCGACATGGAGCCGTCCGGTCGGGGCACGTCGGTGCCGCGGGCGGGACCCGGCCCGACGACATGGACCCCGGCGGCCGGGCGACCGTTGCGAGCGGGCTCGAGCCGTTCGCCGGCGGTCCGTCCGAAGTGCACGATGGTGGCGGGCCCGTCGCTGCGCAACGTCACCGTCGCGCCGGCTTCGACCACGATCGCCGTGCCGACCGGGCACGACTCGCCGAGGAGGTCGACCGCCCCGGCGAGCACCACGACGGCCTCGTCGCCGTGGTCGGTACCCCAGCTCAGCTCGGCGCCCGCCGGCAGTACGGCGTCGACGACCCACAGGTCGAAGGCGGTGGGGCGGGCGATCCCGCTCCGGATCGCTCCCGTCGCCGAGCAGGACGGGGCCGCGTACCTGCCAAGTGCGGTCAGCGGCGCCGCCAACAGCTCGAGGCGAGCGGGCGGGCCGTCGCCCCCGTCCCCCGCCGCTGTCATCGTCCGTACCTGCTACAAAAGCGGGCACCGCTGATCCGAAATGCTCGGATCTCCGGTGCCTGCTTCCGAGCCGGGCACGCCTGATCCGAGTGGCGCCGGTTCACGGGGTCGTCACGCCGAACCGGCTCGCATCTAGCAGCGATTGGATCGACAGGAACGGCTGGTCGTCGAGGCCGACGACACCCTTGCGCGCGATCGCTCGCGACTGGACGAAGCACAGCGGGATCGCAACGACGTCTTCGACGCCGGCCTGGTTGGTGGCGGCCATGACCTGCTGGCGCTGGGCGTCGGTCTTCGTCTGGTCGAGCAGCCCGGTGGCGGCCGTCTTCACCTTGTCGGTGGTGGCGGGCAGCTGGAAGTTCTCCACGAGGGCGTCGTGGAGGACGAGCGTCGGGTCGGTGGTGGTGACGATCGGCCAGGCCCATGCGTCATACTTCCCCGCGTTCCACGCCGGGTTGGCGTCGGTGCTGCTGAGCTTGTCGAGCTGCTGGTCGATGCCGACCGCCTTGAGCTGGGCCTGGACCGCGATCTCCAACTGCTCCTGCAGGCTCACGGCCATGCCGTTGATCTGGAGTCCCTTTACGCCCGCTTGGGCCAGCAGGTCCTGGGCCTTCTTGGGATCGTAGGGGTAGAGGTCGTCGAGGCTCTTGACGTAGCCGGGCTGACCTTCGGCAATGAACTGGTGGATCGGCTTCTCCGTGCAGCTGCCCTTCAGCACGGTGGCGACAAGCGTGTCACGATCAACGGCGTAGGCGATCGCCTGGCGGACTCGCACGTCGCTGACGCCTGGTCGGTTCAGGTTGAACTTGATCCCCATCGGGTTCAGCGTCTCCACGAGCCGTACCTGGAAGGCGCCGTCGGACTCGAGCCGCTTCATCTGGGTGCCATCGGGAACCATCGAGACGTCGATCTGACCGCTCTTCAACGCGTTCTCGGCAGTGACCGGATCGGTGAAGCGGATCTCCTGGAATTCGGCGAGCCGTTGCCGTTCGGGTCCACCCCAGTAGGTGCCGGGTGCCCGCACGAACGTTGCCCGGTCGTTGGGCGAGAACGTTCCCAGCTTGATGATGTAGGGCCCGGTGCCGACGCCGTACTGGTCGAGGTCGGGCTTGTCCATCGCGGCCGGGCTGACCATCATCCCGGGCAGCAGCGACAACGAGCTGAGGAGCCCGTAGCCCTCGCCCGGCTTCACGTGGAGACGGACGGTGGCCGGATCGACGACCTCGACGCTCTGGATCGGGGCGAGGAAGCCCTTGACGTTCGACTTGGGATGGTTCTGCCCACGCTCGATGTTGGCCTTCACGGCGGCGGCGTCGAACGTGGTTCCGTCCTGGAACTTCACATCGGTTCGGAGCTTGAGCTCCAGGACCGACCCGTCCGGGCTGAACTGCCACGACGTCGCCAGCATGGGCTTGTACTGCCCCTTGGCGTAGTCGATGAGGCGGTCGTACACCGGGACCAAGGCGGGCAGGTCGCCGATCCCGTTCGCGGTCACCGGATCCATGTTCCGAGGTGCCACGGACAGCCCGAAGACCAGCTTGCCGGTCGGATCGGTCTGCGCCGCCGTGGTGGCCGCCGCCGACGACTGCGCCCCCGCCGCAGTCGACTGCGCTCCTGCCGCCGTCGACGCCGCGGCAGAATTGTCCGCCTTGTCGGACGAGCTGCTGCAGGCGGCGGCGACCAGCACCAGCGCGCCCGCCAGTATCACGTGGCCACGATGACGTGTTCGCATTCGTTCCCCCCTGGGCTGAGACCACCTCCGGTCTCCGAATCTAGGTTCATGGTACGCCTAGATCCTGGCGCCGGTCAACGAATGATGCGTATGATTGGCACGTGACTCGGCTTCGTGTCCTGGGACCGAACGACCTTGACGAGCGGCAACGTGCGATGTGGGAGAGCATCCTCGCCGGGCCGCGCGGCGCCAACCTCAAGGCCCCGGCCCGATCCCTCGACGGCCCGTTCAATGCATGGCTGTACGCACCCGTGGCGGGGGAGCGCGCCGGTGCGCTCGGGGAGGAGGTGCGGTTCCGAGTCTCGA
>JBKOXV010000322.1:0-6199 GCA_046725105.1 bacterium
GGGTTCTTCTTCGTGCGGTCCCTGCGGTCGGCCTGAACCCGGTTCTCGTCACGCCGGCGTGCGGAAACCGCTCGCCCCCGTGACGAGAAACGACGGTTCGAGCGGGCTCAGTGGTGCTTCGGCGGGGTGCCCTTGGCGAGCAGGGTGAGCTCGCGCTCGAAGTCCGCCGCGGCGTCGAAGCCCTTGTAGACGCTGGCGAAACGCAGGTAGGCAACCTCGTCGAGATGGCGCAGGGCGTCGAGCACGGCCACGCCGACGTGGGCGGACGTCACCTCGGGGCCGTCGAGGCGCATGGCGTCCTCGACGTCTGTGGCCAGCGCGTCGAGCTGCTCCGGCCCGACCGGGCGGCCTTTCGCCGCCGCCTGCACGCCTGCGACCACCTTGGCGCGGTCGAACGGCTCACGCTGGCCTGAACGCTTCACCACCACCAGCGGGACCTCCTCGACGCGCTCGTAGGTCGTGAACCGGTGCAGACAGGCCAGACAGAGTCGTCGACGCCGGATGGCGGCTCCGTCCCCTGCCGTGCGCGAGTCGACCACCTTCGTGTCCTCGGCCCGGCACGCGGGGCAGCGCATCGGGGCACCGTACCGTGCCCGACTCGAAGCCGGGCACGCGGCGCGCTACGGGACCACCAGCTGCTGGCCGACCTGGAGATCGGTGCCGCCGTTGGCCTCGGCGAGGGTGCCCACCAGGGCCCGCACGTCGCCGTCCGGTTGTATACGGCGGGCGATGTCCCACAGCGTGTCGCCCGGCTGCACCACGTATGCAACGGGCCCGACACGGTGCTCGGGGACGGAGGCAGGGGCGCCCCCGAGCACCGTCGCGACCTGGCTCACGGCCAGGCTGGCGAGGACGACCACGGCGAGGAGCATGACGGCCGCCACCACGCGCCGGCGGCGAACCACCGGCGCGGGCGGCACCACGACGAGGCGCGGCCGGGGCAGGTTCGGCCGGGCCTCGGGCGGCGCTGGGTCGGCCGCGGGGTGGACCACTGGGTTGACCATGGCGGCGGCCATCGGAACTCCTCAGGACGTGATCGAACGGGCGTTCGTCAGCCTGCCACGAACAACCGTTCGCCGTCAAGAGCAAGTTCGAACAGGCGTCCGCCGAACGAATGTTTGACACCCGGGCCGAACACCAGTACGGTGGTCCGCATGGCCGACGTCCAGCTCACCGCCCGCCAGCGCCAGATCCTCGACGTGATCGAGCGCCACATGCGCATTCGCGGCTACCCCCCGTCGGTGCGCGAGATCGGGGAGGCGGTCGGGCTCACGTCGCCGTCCACCGTGCACAACCACCTCGCCACGCTGCAGCGGTTGGGGTTCCTGCGTCGAGACCCCACCAAACCGCGCGCCATCGAGGTCCGGTTCGACCCGTCGAGCGGAGCCGCCGTCGAACGCCGGCCGGTGCGCCACGTCCCCCTCGTGGGCGACGTGGCCGCCGGCACCGATGTCCTGGCCCAGGAGAACGTGGAAGAGCTCCTGCCCATCCCGGCCGACTTCACCGGCGAGGGCATCGGCGACCTGTTCATGCTGCGGGTGCGCGGCGACTCCATGGTCGACGCCGGCATCCTCGACGGTGACTTCGTCGTGGCGCGCCAGCAGGCCACCGCCCAGAACGGCGACATCGTGGTCGCCGGCATCCCCGGTGAAGAGGGCACGGTCAAGACGTTCACCAAGAAGAACGGCAAGGTGGTGCTGGTGCCGGCCAACAGCCGCCTGCGCCCCATGACCTTCGAACCCAACGAGGTCCAGATCTTCGGCCGGGTCGTCACCGTCCTGCGCCGCCTCTGACGTCGCCCGGCCGGCGCGCCGGTCAGACCGACGCGCCGTGCTCGCGCAGGATCTCGTTCAGCGCGTTCTTGTCGTGGCGCTGGCCGTCGGGCATGTGCTTGATGATGAGCACGCACGGCATGCCGTATTCGTGGCTGCCGAAGCGGCGCGGTCGGGTCGCGCTCACGGCGACGCTGTTGGCCGGCACGAACCCCCGACCCACCTCCGCGCCGGTCGGGGCGTCGATCACGGGCACCGAGCTGGTGAGGATGCAGCCGGCTCCGAGCACCGTGTTGCGCCCGACTCGGGCGCCCTCGGCGACGATGGAACGGCTGCCGATATAGCAGTCGTCCTCCACGATCACCGGAGCGGCCTGCGGCGGTTCGAGCACTCCGCCGATGCCGACGCCACCCGACAGGTGCACGTTCGAGCCGATCTGCGCGCACGAGCCAACCGTGGCCCACGTGTCGACCATCGTGTTGTGGCCGACGCGGGCACCGATGTTCACGTAGCTCGGCATCAGCACCACGCCCCGCTCGAGGAACGCGCCGTAGCGGGCCGAGGCCCCCGGTACGACCCGGACGCCAGCGGCCTTGTAACCCGACTTCAGCGGGACCTTGTCGGCGTACTCGTAGGGGCCCAGCTCCACCGTCTTCATCTTGTTGACGCGGAACAGCAGGAGAATGGCCTTCTTCAGCCACTCGTGCACCACGACCCGGCCGCCGATCACCTCCGCCACTCGGGCTTGGCCGGAGTCGAGGAGGTCGACGGCTTCCCGCACGAGCTTGCGAGCGTCCTTGTCGCCGGCCTCGAGCTCGGCCCGCCGCTCCCACAGGTCCTCGATCTGGGCGTGGAGATCAGCCATGGCGCCCGACGCTAGTGGCGAGGCTCAGGCGCCGGGCGGCCCCCACGGCGAGTCCTTCTCGGGGGAGGGCGACGGCGGGGGCGGCGCCGGCAGGGGCGTGGTGGGAGGCGGAGGCGGAGCGGGCGGAGGCGGCACGTTCGATGTCGGCGGCGTCCATGCCGGCGCCGGCGCCCCCGGGTAGGCCGGAACCGGCGGCGGAGGTGCTCCGTAGCCGCCATAGCCGCCCAGGGCGGCCTGCTCGGCAGCTCGCCGCTCCCGCTTGCGGCGACCTCGCTTCACCGCCGTGACGATGATGCTCGTCAGACCCAGCGCCAACCCCAGCAGGAACGCCCCACCCCCGATGAGCGCGTACGGGATGATCGTGCGGATGATGCCCTTGCCCACGGCGATGGCGAACGGCGCCGTGGCGTTCGACGTGACGTCCATGGTGTAGGTGCCGGGTGCAGGGATGTTCACCTTGGCGACGGCTCGCCCGACCTTGTCGTTGAACGAGAACGTGACGTCTTCGTCCTCGTGAGCCGTGACGGGGACCGGGCCGTTCGGGCCGGTGACGTCGATGGTGAGCTGTGAGGGTGCGTCGTGATCGGAGTTGTCCACGTCCTGCTTGGTGCCGTCAGGGTCGGTGAACTCGCTCCGCCACTCGTAATAGATGGTGTAGCTGCCGGCCTTCTTGAAATCGAGGGGCTGGCTGGCGCCTTCGGGCGGCACCACGAACCGGGCGAACTTGTCGACGGTGTCCGACGTCCGCACGAGCCACACGGCGATCAGCGTGATGGCGGTGGCGATGCCGGCGGCGATGAGGATGCCGCCGATCCAATACCAACGTTTGCCGGGCTTGATCGGCTCCTGGGCGGGGGGCGCCGGCGGCGGCGGGGCCGGCGGGGCAACTTGCTGGTACGACATCAGGAGACCCCCAGGCGCTCGACGACGAGGTCAATTCGGTCGTCCGGTTGTACCACGGCAATGCGGGCGTGCTCGGCGACGCTCGGCCCGTAGAACTCGCCCGGGCTCGCCACGGCGCCGCCCTCCTTGGCCAGCCGCTCGGCGAAGGCCCAGCCGTCGCCGACGTCGGCCCACAGATAGAAGCCTCCCTCCGGCGGAGCGATGTCGGTGCCCATCCACGCGCCGAGAGCTCCGCCCAGGCGCTCGAGCCGGCGGCGATACCGGTCGCGCTGGACGGCCACGTGGGTGTCGTCGTCGAGGGCGACCACTCCCGCCGCCTGGGCCGGACCGGGCACCAGCAGCCCGACGTGCTTGCGGACCTCCTGCAGGTAGTGCACGAGCTCGGCGTCGCCGGCATAGAAACCGACCCGCAGCCCGGCCAGGTTCGAGCGCTTGGAGAGTGAGTGCACGGCCACCACGCCGTCGAGACCCTGGGTGAGGATCGTGGCACCCGGGCCGTCCCAAGTGAACTCGACGTAGCACTCGTCGCTGAATACCGGCACGCCGCAGGCCCGGCCCCAGGCCGCCGCCGCCGGAAGGTCGTCGACGGCGCCGGTGGGATTGCCCGGCGAGTTGACCCAGAGGCACAGCGCTCGGCTGGCGTCGGCCTCCGAGACGGCGCCGAGGTCGAGTCGCCACGACGCGTCGAGCGGCACCGGCACGGCGCGACAACCGGCCAGGACCGCTCCCATCTCGTAGGTCGGATACGACACGGCCGGGTACAGAACCGTGTCACGATCGGGAGTGCGCAGCCGCAGCCATTGCGGCACCGTGCCCACGAATTCCTTTGTCCCGATGCAGGCGCCGATCTGACCGATCGGAACGTCGACACCGAAACGCCGGCCGATCCAACGCTGCACCGCCTGCCGCAGCTCCGGCGTGCCGATGCTGGGCGGATAGCCGCGCTCGCTGTCGGACGTCGAGAGGGCGGCCACGACGGCCGCCGGCGGTGGGTCGCAGGGCGTGCCGACCGACAGGTCGACGGCGCCCCCGTCGAACGCGGCCGCCACTGGTTGCAGCCGGTCGAGGCGGTCGTACGGGTACGGGGGCGGGACGAAGCCGGGCATCAGGGCGCCCAGTCTGCCCGACGCGACCGCTACCGCGAGGCGACGGAGAACTCGGCCAGGCGGCCGGCGGCGGCTTCGTCGAGCCGGGCCCGTACCCGGACACCGCCCTCGGTATGGGTCTGTGAGACGACCTCGCCCTCACGGTGCACGGCGGCCAGGACATCGCCTCGCTCGTAGGGCACCAGGAGCTCCACCACGTTGGCGAGGGCGCGCAACCGATCGGACAGCACTCGCAGGAGGTCGTCGATGCCGACGCCGGTGCGCGCCGCCACCGCCACCGAACCGGGATGGAGTTGGGCCAGGCGGGCCGCTTCCCGGCCGGCCACGTCGGCCTTGTTGAAGACGAGGAGCTCGGGCACCCGGTCGGCGCCGATCTCGACCAGCACGGCGCGCACGGCATCGATCTGGGCCTGGGGGTCGGGGACACTGGCGTCGACGACGTGCACGAGAAGGTCGGCCTCGGCCACGGTCTCGAGCGTGCTCTTGAACGCTTCCACCAAGCCGTGGGGCAGTCGCCGGACGAAGCCGACGGTGTCGGTGACGAGCACGGGCTCGCCGCCGGGCAACGTCAAACGTCGCGTTGTGGGATCGAGGGTGGCGAAGAGCCGGTTCTCGACGAGCACCCCGGCGTCGGTGAGCCGGTTCAGCAGCGTGGACTTCCCCGCGTTGGTGTACCCGACGATGGTGATGTTCTGAAGGCCGCTGCGCCGCCGCGACTTGCGTTGGAGCTGGCGCGTGCGTTCGAGGTCACGCAGATCGGCTTCCAGCTTGCTGATGCGCCGCGTGATGCGGCGGCGGTCGACCTCCAGCTTCGTCTCACCGGGGCCGCGCGTGAGCGTGCCGATGCCGCCGGCCTGGCGGGTGTAGGCGGCCGACGTGCCGCGGCGGAGACGGGGCAGCTTGTAGCGGAGCATGGCCAGTTCCACCTGGGCCTTGCCCTCGAGGGTGTGGGCGTTCTGGGCGAAGATGTCGAGGATGACGGCCGTCCGGTCGATCGCCGTGCGGCCGAAAAGCCTCTCCAAGTTGTACTGCTGCGCCGGCGTCAGCTCGTTGTCGAACACCACCGTGTCGGCGTCCACCGCTACCGACACCTCCTTGATCTCCTCGGCCTTGCCCTTGCCGACGTAGTAGGTGGGATCCGGTGCCTCACGACGCTGCAGTACGCGCGCTGCCTCATCGGCGCCGGCCGTGTCGACCAGCAGCGCCAGCTCGTCGAGGCTGGCCTCCGTGTCGTCCTCCCGGCGCGGCGGCACCGTGACGCCGACGAGCACGATCTGCTCGCGTATCGAACGTTCGATGAGACTCACGCAGGCACCTCGATAGTGGCGATGTAGGTGGCCGGGCCCGTCAACACGAGCTCGGGGCCGAGGCGAACCTTGGCATCGCCGCCGGTCATGTGCACGGTGATTTCCCCCGCCCGGGGCGTGGCCAGGCCCCAGCGGTCGGCGGCGACAGCGGCGGCGCACGCTCCCGTGCCGCAGGCTTCGGTGATGCCGGCGCCTCGCTCGTGCACGCGCATCGTGACGGCGTCGCGTTCAGGGCCGGGCTCGACC
>JBKOXV010000199.1:0-21706 GCA_046725105.1 bacterium
GGGCGAGGTCGCGCACGTCCTGGGGCAGGCAGTAGTCGCGGCCCCGCACGAAGGCGAGGGCCTTGGCGGCGAGGATCATGTTGATGGACGCCCGCGGGCTGGCGCCGTAGCTGAGGTAGGACGCCACCTGGGTCTGGCCGACCGAGGCCGGATCGCGGGTGGCCGTCACGACTTTCACGGCGTACTCGATCAACGCCGGGTCGACGTAGACCGCGTCGGCCGACCGCTGAAGGGCGACGAGCTGCTCGGCGTCGATCACCTGCTGCGGAGGTTCGGTGCGTCCCGTCATCCGTTCGACGATCACGAACTCCTCGGTCGTGCTCGGGTAGCCGACCAGAACCTTCAGCATGAACCGGTCGAGCTGGGCCTCGGGCAACGGGTACGTGCCCTCCGACTCGATGGGGTTCTGGGTCGCCAGCACCAGGAACGGCTCCGGCACGGCGAAGGTCTCCCGCCCGATGGTGACCTGCCGCTCCTGCATGACCTCGAGCAAGGCGCTCTGCACCTTGGCCGGCGCCCGGTTGATCTCGTCGGCGAGCAACAGGTTCGTGTGGATGGGTCCGAGCGCGGTCTGGAACTCGCCGAGGCGCTGGTTGTAGATGCGCGTCCCGACGAGGTCGGCCGGCACGAGGTCCGGCGTGAACTGGATGCGCTGGAACTGCCCGCCGATCGTCTGCGCGAGCGTCTTGATGGCCATGGTCTTCGCCAGGCCGGGAACTCCTTCGACCAGGATGTGGCCGCGCGCCAAGAGCGCCACGATCAACCGCTCCAGCAGGTCGTCCTGTCCCACGATGAATTTCTTCACCTGGTACACGACGTGCTCCATCGGCTTGGGACTGGGGAAGGCAGAGTCCATGCGTTGGTTCCTGACGTTGCTCACAGGTCCGGCCCCCCGGCGGCGCCGCTGGCGGCGCCGATGGGAACGGCGAACCCGATGCCGATGAAGTACCCCTGTTCCGACGGGTTGGCCAGCGCCGTCACGATGCCGACCACCTGGCCCGCCCGGTTCAGGAGCGGTCCCCCCGAGTTGCCCGGGTTCACCGCCGCGTCGAACTGGATCAAGCCCTTCATCGTCGTCCCGTCGCCGGCCGGCACGGTGCGGTCGAGCCCCGAGATAACGCCGGCGCTCAACGAGTCGATGAGGCCGAGGGGATGACCGACGACGAAGGCCTCGTCGCCGATCTGCACGCCCCCGCCCAGCACGGCCGGCACGATCACCTCGGGCGACTTGTCGGTGGCGAGCACGGCGATGTCGTTCTCCGGCTGTTCGGACACGATCGCGGCGCCGGTCTCGGTGCCGTCGGCGAAGGTGACGTGAATTTCGGTCGCCCCGGCGACGACGTGGCGGGCGGTGAGGATGACTCCCTGGTCGTTCACGACCACCCCGGCCCCGAGACCGGCATCCTTGCTGGCGCCGGTGCGCTCGGTGTCGATGTACACGATCGACGGCTGGATCGTCTGGAAGGCAGTGGCCGAGTCAGGCGGTGCCGCCTTGGCCTCCTCGAGACCCTTGTCGACCGCGGCCTTGGCGATGCTGTCGACCTCGGCCGGCGAGAGCGACTTCGGTCCCGACGAGCTCCGGTCCCAGAACAGCGCGACCAGCAGGGCCGCCACCACGACGACGCCGATCGTCCAGGGCCAGGCGCGCCGCACCGATCGCCTCTGGCGCCGCCCCTCGTCCGGCAGGGGGCTAGGGGATTCCTGGTCGACCACCGACGTCCCGTGCTCCGTACCGAATGACCGTATCGCTGCTCGCGCCCCGCGTGTCATCGGACACCGCGCCAGTCCCGCCCGTGGCGCCCGTTGTCGCGGAATTCGCGATGTCTGCCGACACGAGTGAGGATGGGGCCCGGCCGGGCGCGCCGGGGATCACCGTCGGTGAGCAGGCACTGGGCAATACTGCTAGCCGTCCGACAAGCGAACGGAGGCTCGCGCCGTGCTGGCATACGACTACCCGTTGTTGGGGGCCTTTTGGACCCTCCTGTGGTTCTTCCTGTGGGTCGTCTGGATCGTCATCCTGGTCCAGGTCCTCATCGACATCTTCCGCAGCCACGACCTCAGTGGCTGGGCGAAGGCGCTCTGGCTGATCTTCGTGATCATCTTGCCGTTCCTGGGCATCTTCGTGTACCTGATCGCCCGGGGGCAGGGGATGGCCGACCGCCATATGCGCCAGGCCCAGGCCCAGGACCAGGCCCTGCGCTCGTACGTGCAGGAGGCGGCGGCGAGCAGCAGTGGCGGCACCGCCGACGAGCTGGCGAAGCTGGCCGACCTACGCGACCGCGGCGTCATCACACCGGCCGAGTTCGAAGCGCAGAAGGCCAAGATCCTGGCCTGAGAGAATTGGCGGACGTCTGACGAAGCCGGAGGCGTCGTGGCCCTCGCCCGCGGGCCACGACGCGCCGGCGCGGCGTCAGCCCGACGCCAGGCGGGCGAGTACGGCCTCGGCCTCGCCCATGATGCGCTCGACGATGTCCTTCGCACTGGGCAGATCGTCGATGAGGCCCACCACCTGGCCGCTCGCCATCACGCCGGCGTCGACGCGCCCGTCCACCATCGATGCCTTCAGGAGCATCGGCGTGTTGGCGGCCATCAACACCTGCGACCAGGACAGGTCGGCGGTCCTGCGCATGGCCCGGCCCTCGGTGAGCATCTGGCGCCACGTGACGCCGCTGATCCGTTTGAAGCGGGCGGCGTTCGCCACCGCACGCGGAAAGCCGACGACGGGTAGGGATCGTTCGAGGTGGTCCACCAGCGGCGTGCGTAGGACACGATGCGGGACGCCGTCGACGCGGGTCGTCACGACCGTGCCCGTCACGGGCGTCTCGAGGTAGACGGCCTTGACAGCGTCGGGAACCTCGGAGTCGCTCGTGAGGAGGAAGCGGGTGCCCATGGCGATCCCACTGGCTCCGTAGGCCAGGGCCGCCACCAGTCCGCGTCCGTCGAAGAAGCCGCCGGCGGCGATGACCGGAACGCGGCCGGCGACGACGTCGATCACTTGCGGCAGCAGCAACGACGTCGGCACGGCGCCGGTGTGACCGCCGCCCTCGCCACCCTGGACGAGCACGGCGTCGACACCCCAGCCGAGCACCTTCTCAGCGTGCCGCTTGGCCCCGATGGACGGGATCACCACGACGCCGCCGTCGTGGAGTCGGCGGATGAGCTCCTGCTTGGGCGCCTGGGCGAACGACGCCACCTTCACGTGGTGCTCGACGAGGAGATCGCAGCGCCGGGCGGCGTCGGGGGCATCGGCCCGGAGGTTCACGCCGAAGGGCTCCTCCGTGCGGCTGCGCACCTCGTCGACGGCCGCGTCCATCTCGTCATAGGTCATGGTGGCCGAGGCGAGGATCCCGAGGGCGCCGGCGTTGGCGGTGGCGGCCACCAGCTTCGGGCCGGCGACCCAGCCCATGCCGGTCTGCACGATGGGGTACCGGATGCCGGCGAGGTCGCACAACGCCGTATGGAGCACGCTCATGCCCGAACCTCCTGGAGGCGTAGGCCGGTCGGGTCGAGCGTCTCGCTCAGCACCGTCAGCTCCTCGTCGGTGGGCGGCCGCGTCTCGGGCACGGTGTGCGGCACGACGAGCTCGAACCCGGTGTTCTCCACCACTTCGTCGACGGTGACACCAGGATGGACGGAGGCCAACCGCATGCGGTGGTCCGGGGTGGCGAAGTCCAGCACGGCCAGGTTGGAGACGACCCGGCGGATGTCGTGGCGCTTCCGCACGACCGGGGCCAGCGCTTCGGCCCGGTCGTAGCCGACGCCGGACACCATGTCGACCTGGTTCACGAACACCTTGGTGGTGTGGCGCGGCACCCAGTACGTGGTGGCGTGGTTCACCGTGTTGCCCGGCGCCCCCCGCACGCCCAGCAGCTGTGCCGTCGGCCTCGACCACGGGCCGATGTTGGCGATGTTCTGGTTGCCGTAGCGGTCGACCTGGCTGGCTCCCATGATCACGTGGCGCCGCCCGGCCCAGAGCGTGTCGAAGACGGAGCGGAACGGGATCCACCCCTCGATCAGCTTGTCGGTACCGCCGATGGCGAGGTCGTTGGCCACGAAGAAGGCCTCACCGTCCGAGACGAGGAGGTCGGGTTCGAAGGACGCCTTCGCCAGGCGGGCGCCGAGCATCGGCACCGTCCCCATGCCCGACGCGAAGAGCTCGCCGTCGCCGCGAAAGGCTTCCGCCAGGGCCACCACGCAGACATCGGCCCGGCTCGGCTCAGGCATCGCGCACCGCCCGCTGGTAATCGTCCTCGCCGCCACTCAGATAGCGGTCCACGAACGCCGACCACGACGCGGCGTCGGCGGCCGCCACCGAGTAGGAGCGCTGGAAGACTTCGTCGCGCCCGTAGTCGGGTTCGCAGCTGGTGAAGTGGGCACCGTTGGGTGCCTCGATCACACCGTCCACCATCGACCGGTTGACTCGCAGGGTGTGGAAGCTGCCCTCCTTCAACAGGTCGTCCGTGGCCACGATCTTCTCGACTGAGACGAAGCGCCGGCCGGCGGGCGCGGCGGCGAGGAAGAGGTCGTCGAAGTACAGGTCGGGGCCCAGGAACTGGGCGTTGCCGGCCACGTCGGCCCGGTTGAGATGGACGAAGGCGGCGTCGAGGGTGAGCGCAGGCACCGCCACGAGCTCCTCACCGTCGTCGTAAGGCGAGCGCACGGTGCGCAAGAACGGGTTGACCGTCATCACGTCCGACCCGAGGCCCGACCGCGTCGGCAGGAACGGCAGGCGCAACGAGGCTGCATACAGCGCCCACTGGAGCATGCCCTCGTCGTACTCGACCAGTTCGGGGATGGCGCCCGACTGGCGAGCGGCCCGGAAGTGCGGTTCGAGAGGGATGGTGTCGAGCGACACGAACCCGTACACCAGCTTGCGCACCTTGCCGGCCGCGCAGAGCAGGCCGACATCCGGGCCGCCGTAGGACACGATGGTGAGATCCTTCACCGGCGAGCGGAGCAAGGCCCGCACGACCGACATCGGCTTGCGCCGGCTGGCCCACCCGCCGATCCCGACCGTCATGCCGTCGCGCAACGTCGATACGGCGGCGGCTTCGGTGGTCCGTTTGTCGGCAGCCACTCACGACCCCCCAGGGGGGCATCCGACGGTCCCAGGTTCGTCGCTCACCCATTTGATCGCCATGATTTGGACGATAGCAAGAGGCGGCTTGAGGACCGGATCGCGGTCAGCGGCCCGATCGGCAACTACGAGGCTTGTTAGTGCAATGATTATAAACTCCGCGCTGATACCGGGAAGGACCGCATGACGCTCCGTGCTGACGACAAGACCATCGCCGAGTACGTCGAGCGCGGATGGTGGGGAACCAGCACACTGAGCGACGCCATTCGCGCCAACGCCAACCGGTGGCCGGCCCACGTGGCATTCATCGACGACGACGGTCCCACGACGTGGGCCGCCTACGACCGGCGGGCCACCGAGCTGGCGGCCTCGTTCGTCCACGCCGGCCTGCAACCAGGTGACCGCGTCGCCGTGCTCCTTCCCGACGGCGCCACCGTCCACGCCGTCTTCGTCGGAGCCGAGCGCGCCGGGCTGGTCGTCGCCGGGATTGGACCGCGCGCCGGACGCCGCGAGATCGAGCACCTCGTCGGCAAGACCGGGGCCAAGGCGCTGGTGTCGCTGGCCGAGCATCGAGAGCACGACACCGCGCAGCTCGTAGCCGACCTCGGGCGGAACGGCCTCCCGATCCGCCATCACATCGTTCTCGACGACAGTGGGGCGGTCGCCACGATCGACGGTGCTCGGGCACCTCGGCTCTCCGCAGCCGACGAGGCGGAGCTCACCGGACGGGGACTCGGGCCCGACGACCTCTTCCTCCTCAATTCGACCTCCGGCACAACGGGCCTGCCCAAGTGTGTGATGCACACGCAGAACCGATGGATGTACTTCCACCACTTGGCGGTCGAGGCCGGCGACCTGACCAGTGACGACGTGTTCTTCAGCGCCATCCCTGCACCGTTCGGCTTCGGGATCTGGACGGCGCACGTCACCCCGACGCTGCTCGGCGCGCCCACCGTCGTGTCGAGCCGGTTCACCGCCGACCAGACGATCGAGCTCATCGAGCGCCACCGGGTCACGGTGCTGGCCGCCGTCAGCACCCAGTTCATCATGATGCTCGGCTCGCCGGCACTGAGCCGCCGCGATGTCAGTTCACTGCGGGCGCTGTTCACCGGTGGCGAGGCCGTCCCCTACGACCGGGCCGCCCGGTTCGAGGTCGAGACCGGAGCCCGTGTGCTCCAGTTCTACGGGTCCAACGAGACGGGCGCCTTGAGCCGAACCACTACGACGGACACGCGTGACCAGCGGCTGCGCACCGCCGGCCGAGTGATCGCTGACATGCAGGTGCGGCTCTACGACGACGCCGGCAACGACATCACGGCCAGCGGCGGGCCGGGTCAGCCCGGCTGCCGAGGCCCGGCGACGTGCATCGGCTACTACGACGACGTCGAGGCCAACGCCAAGCTGGTGCGGCCCGACGGCTGGATGCTCACGGGCGACATTGCCACGATCGACGCCGACGGCTATCTGTCCGTCGTCGGCCGGAAGTCCGACATCATCATCCGGGGCGGCAAGAACATCAGCGCCCCTGCCGTCGAGGACGCCGTGCTCACCCACTCAGCGGTGCAGATGGCGGCGGCGGTAGCGATGCCGTCGGACGTGTTCGGCGAACGCGTCTGCATGTACGTCGTGCTCGCCCCGGGGACCGCGCTCTCCCTCGACGAGCTGTGCGCCCACTTGCAGGCGGATGGCGTCGGGAAGGAGATGTGGCCCGAGCGGCTCGTGGTGCTCGCCGAGATGCCCGTGGCATCAGGCGGCAAGGTCGCCAAGGCCGAGCTCCGTGAGGACATCAAGCGGCGGCTGAACGCCGAGGCCGCCGCGGGCTGAGCCCGGTCAGAACGTCGCGACCGGCGTGACCGGGCTGCCGGTGCCGCCGACGATGCGCAGTGGGGCCACGGTGAGGTGGAAGCTCCACCGGCCGAGCTCCTCGCACGTGGTCGAGAGGGCCTCGAGGTTGCAGTTGTCGAGTAGGTACAACCCCATCGCCGGGATGCCGACGGCGTGCAGGGGGATTCGAACGGCGTCGTAGCCGGAGGGGATCACGTCCTGAGCGGTGTCGGCCCCGACGAGCGCGACGTCGTGGCCATGGATCCACGGCAGGCACGCCGCGTGCCAACCGGCTCGACCGACCTCGGCGACGTGATCAGGACCGACCTCGAGCTTCTTGCGTCCGTAGCCGGTGCGCAGCAGGACGGCGTCGCCCGGTTGGACCTCGACGCCCTGGTCCACGCACGCCCGGTCGAGCTCCTCGGGCAGGACGAACTCGCCCGGCTCGAGCCACGGCACGCGCCGTGACCGCGCCACGTCGATGAGCACGCCGCGCGTCACGATCGCCTGGTCGGCCACCCCGCGGACGTCGTGGCGCGTGGCGCCGTTCGACGCGCTCACCGCCGCCGCCGGCTGACCGTTGTAGAGACGGCCGTCCCAGAAGATGTGAGAGAGCGCGTCGAGGTGCGTGACCGAATACCCGTGGAAGACGAGGCCGACATACTCGGCGGCGCCGGCTTGGCGGTCGCCCGGTGTGATGCCGGGCGGAAACACGCGACCCTCGTCGGCCAGGCCCTCTCGGGTCATCACCATGTAGCGCTGAGGCGGAGCTGAGGTGGTCTCCGGGCCCACTGTGGTGTCGACGTCCCATGCGCACGTCACCGTCCGACCTTCCGTAATCGTCCGCGCCGCCGCCAACCGGACCGCCGGTGTGATGTGGTTGAGGGTGCCGAGCACGTCGTCAGGCCCCCAGCGGCCCCAGTTCGACAGCGTCTGGAAGTAGGTGAGGACCTCGTCCTGGCTCGGGATCTGCATGGCGTCAGCGGCTGACGATCACGCTGCTGCCGTGGCCGAAGAGGCCCTGGTTGATGCTGAGCCCGGTGGTGGCGCCCTCGACCTGGCGACCCCCGGCCTGACCGCGCAGCTGCCAGGCGAGCTCGCACACCTGGGCGATGGCCTGGGCCGGAATGGCCTCGCCGAAGCTGGCCAGGCCGCCACTCGGATTGACGGGAACCTGCCCGCCCAACGCCGTGGCGCCCGAGCGCAGCAGCGCCTCGGCCTCGCCCTCGGCGCAGAGTCCGATGTGCTCGTACCAGTCGAGCTCCAGCGCCGTCGACAGGTCGTACACCTCGGCGCACGACAAGTCCTCAGGACCGAGCCCAGCCTCTTCGTAGGCGGCGGCCGCGATCGAGTCCTTGAAGCCGAGGGGCGGCGGTGGCAGGACGGCGGTCGAGTCGGTGGCGAAGTCGGGCAGTTCCAGCCGAGCCTGTGGGTAGGTGGGTGTCACCGTCGACACGGCCCGGACCCGCACCGCGCCGTCCAGTGACCCGAGCCGGCGGCGGGCGTAGTCGAGGCTGGCCACGACAACGGCGGCGGCGCCGTCCGAGGTGGCGCAGATGTCGAGGAGGCGGAGCGGGTCGGCCACGATCGGGCTGTTGAGCACGGCAGCGGCGTCGACTTCGGTGCGATAGCGGGCGTATGGGTTCTGGGCGCCGTGGTGCGAGTTCTTCACCTTGACGGCGGCGAAATCCTCGGGGGTGGCCCCATAGAGGTCCATCCGTCGCCTCGCGTTCAAAGCGAAGTAGACGGGGTTGGTGGCACCGAGCAGGTGGAAGCGCAGCCAGTCGGGGTCGGAGCGCCGTTCCCCGCCGACCGGAGCGAAGAAGCCCTTCGGCGTGGTGTCGGCCCCGACGACGAGGGCGACGTCGCAGAACCCGGCCAGGATCTCGGCCCGCGCCGTGTGCAAGGCCGAGGCGCCGGACGCGCAGGCGGCGTAGCTCGACGAGACACGGCGGCCCGTCCAACCCAGCTTCTGGGCGAACGTGGCGCCCGAGACGAAACCCGGGTACCCGTTGCGAATGGTGTCGGCACCGGCCACGTACTCGATGTCGCGCCACGTGAGGCCGGCGTCAGCGAGCGCCGCTCGCGCCGCGATGATCCCGTACTCGGTGAAATCGCGACCCCACTTGCCCCAGGGGTGCATGCCGACACCCAGGACGACGACGTCACGGTCACGGGCCACTACTCACCTCCTCCGACCGGCGCCGCCGGTGCCCACACATAGACGAGGTAGTCGTGCTCGTCGTCCCGGCGCAGCACACCGAGCTCGAGCTGCATCTCCATGCCGATGCGGAGGTCGGCCGCCAGCACGCCGCGGGCGACCTGACCGAGCACGACGAGCCCTTCGTCAGCGAGCTCGACGGCGGCGATGGCATACGGCTCGAACGGGTCGCTCGCCTCGAAGGGCGGCGGGGGCGCGTAGCGGTTCTCCGTGTAGCTCCAGACGCGTCCACGCGACGAGAGCTCCGTAGGGACCAGCTCGTCAGAGCTGCAGTCGGGGTTGGGGCACGCCCCCGATCGCGGCGGAAACACGTACGTGCCGCACATCTGGCATCGTCCGCCGATCAGCCGGGGCGGATCGTCGACCGTGAACCATCCCTCGACGGCGGGAACGGCCGTTCGCGGCGTCGCAACCATCGGACGCACACTAGTGAGCTGCGGGCCAAATCTTTACTATGAAGCGGCGTGGACCTCACCTACACCGCCGATGAAGAGGCGTTCCGCGCCGAGGCTCGGACGTGGCTGGCGGCCCACGTGCCGGCCGAACCGTTGCCGTCGTTCGACACAGAGGATGGCTTCGTACGCCACCGGGACTGGGAGGCCACCCTGGCGTCGGGACGGTGGTCGGCGGTCTCGTGGCCGCCCGAGTACGGGGGACGGGGCGCCGACTACATCAAGTGGCTGATCTTCGAGGAGGAATACCACCGCGCCGGCGCCCCCGGGCGCGTCAACCAGAACGGCATCTTCCTGCTCGGGCCCACCATCATGGAAGTCGGAACGGCCGAACAGAAGGCGCGCTTCCTGCCGGCCATGGCCCGCGGTGAGGAGATCTGGGCCCAGGCCTGGAGCGAGCCCGATGCCGGAAGCGACATGGCCTCGATTCGTTCACGCGCCGTCCGCGATGGCGAGGAGTGGGTCATCACCGGCCAGAAGATCTGGGCCAGTCGAGCCGTTTGGGCCGACTGGTGTTTCGGCATCTTCCGGACCGATCCGGCGGCCGAGCGACATCGCGGCCTGACGTTCATCCTGGTGCCCCTGTCGACGCCCGGTGTCATGGTGCGTCCCATCGCCCAGCTCGACGGCGACACCGGCTTCGCCGAGATCTTCTTCGACGAGGCGCGGGTGCCGATCGCGAACACGTTGGGCGAGATCGGCAAGGGCTGGGGCGTGGCGATGGCCACCGCCGGCTTCGAGCGCGGCGTAAGCCTTCGGAGCCCGGCGCGGTTCACGGAGGCGGCCCGCCGGCTGGTCGAGCTGTGGCGGGAGCGGGCCGACCCGTCCGATGACGCTTGGCGCGACGCCGTCGCCGACGCCTGGATCGAGTCCGAGGGCTACCGCCTCCACACCTACCGCACCGTGAGCCGGCTGGTGGAGGGGGCGTCGATCGGGTCCGAGGCCAGCATGAACAAGATCTTCTGGTCGGAGATGGACATCCGCATCCGCGAGACGGCGCTCGCTCTGCTCGGGCCCGAGGCCGAGCGGCTCTCGGGGCCGGCGGAGCGCTGGGTGGACGAATTCCTGTTCTCGCTGGCCGGCCCCATCTATGCCGGCACCAACGAGATCCAGCGCAACATCATCGCTGACCGGGTCCTCGACCTGCCCCGGGGGGCATAGCGGTGCGCTTCTCGTTCACCGACGATCAGCAATTGTTCGCGACGACGCTCCGCGACGTGCTCGCCAAGGAGTGCCCTCCGAGCCGCGTGCGAGCGGCGTGGGACGACCACACCGGACACGCGCCCGACGTCTGGGCCCGACTCGCCGCCGTGGGCCTGCTCGGCCTGCTCCTGCCGGAACGGGACGGTGGTGGCGGCGGCGACGAGCGCGACATCGTGCTGTTGCTCGTGGAGCTCGGCCGGGCCGGTGTGCCCGGTCCGGCGCTCGAGCATGCGGCCGTCGCGGCGCCGGCGCTCGCCGGCACGGAGTGGGCGCCCGGCCTGGCGACGGGTGAGCTGGTCGCCACGGCATGGCTCGACGGGCCGTACGTCCCGCACGCCTGCGCCTCGGACCTGATCCTCACGCCCGAGGGCGTCGTCCGCACCGAGCACGTCGAGCCGACCGATGCCGACGGCATCGACGGCGGACGGAGGCTGGCGGTCGTCCCGGCCGCGACGCCACGCGAGGAGGTAGCCGGTCTCGACGTCGCGCTGGCGCAGGACCGTGCCGCCCTCGGAGCCGCCGCCGTGCTCGTGGGCGTGGCCATTCGGTTGATCGAGCTGGCCGCCGAACATGCCCGGCAGCGCCACCAGTTCGGTCGGCCCATCGGCTCGTTCCAAGCCGTGAAGCATCTGCTCGCCAACGCGCTGGTGCAGGCCGACTTCGCCCAACCCGCCGTCGAACGAGCGGCGTGGTCGGTCGCCACCGACCAGCCGACCCGCGGCCGCGACGTGTCGATGGCCAAGGCGCTCGCTACCGAGGCGGCGCTCGGAAGCGCCCGGGCTGCCATCCAGGTCCACGGCGCCATGGGTTACACGTGGGAGTGCGACGTTCAGCTGTTCGCGAAGAAGGCGTGGGCCTTGGGCCGGGCCTACGGGGATGCCCGCTTCCACCGCCGCCGCGTGGCCGACGCCGTGCTCGGCCCGCGCAACTGACGCGACTTCTCGCCCTTTACGTCGCCCTTCGCGCACCGGACCGCCGGGCGTGCGCTAAGACTACTATGGTTGTAATGATTGAGCCCAGCGATCCGAAAGGTGGCCGCGAATGACCGACGCCACGGGGGCGCCGCTCGGCCCGCCCGGCTACCGCCTCGTCGCCGATCGTCGCGTGCCTCTGCACATCCACGTATCTCTGGTGAACGAGCTGCCTCGGGACATCTACGCGCCTGGCGTCGTGTCCGAGGGGCGTGTCCAGAGTCACCTGCGGTTCCGCGACGTCCCGGGACGGATGCTGCAGTTTCTCGAGGGCGGCGTGTTCGACCGGGTGGCCGATCTCAGTGTCGTGCTGGCCGAGGTCGACGCCGGCTGGGTGCCGTACGTCAAGGAGCAGGTCGACAACCGGGTGCTGCGCACCCGCGACGGCGACGCGCGCCGCCGGCGGCTCCCGAGCTCTCTGATCGAAGAGCATTTCTACTTCACCTACATCACCGACCACTTCGCCGTCCGCAACCGGCACGCCGTGGGTGTCGAGCGACTGATGTGGTCGAGCGACTTCCCCCACGGCGGCAGCGACTGGCCCGACTCGGTGCGCACGATCCACGCCGACTTCGCCGACATCCCCGCAGTGGAACGCGATCTCATCCTCGCCGGCAACGCCCAGCGCCTCTACCGGTTCGGGTGCTGACGGGACGCCCTGAAGGGACTTCAGATCGCCCGGTCCGCCGACGCCACGATGACCGGGCACCATCCCTGGCGCACTGCCGGCTCCACGGACGGGGCCGCAGCGGGTTCCTGGTCCCACCGGCCGGCGACCGAAGTTGGCTCGTGATCGCCGAGTTGGAGGCGGGAGCGAAGCTCGAGTGGGTGGCCTCGGTGAGCGAAGAGGCCGTGTACGTCATCCGGGGTGGTCTGCAGGTCGACGCCCACGACTGCCCGGCCGGTGGCGCCCTCGTCATCGAGCACGGCGCCCCAGGACGGCCTGGTCGAGTCATCTGCCCCGCCTGGCCAGCCGCTTCCTCCTGCGAACAGAATCATTGTAATGTAGGAGATGATTGGGGTGGCTCGGGCGAGGCCCGGCCCGGAGGAACGGGGGCGCCAATGAGCATCGTGGATCAGGACCTGGCGGTGAAGCGTCTCGAGGAGCGCCGGGCCCGCGTCACGGATGAGCGGCACAACGCCATGCTGAAGACCGTCGCCGATCACATGCGCGCCGAAGCGGCGGCCGATGTCGACGGCTTGCTCGCCACGCTGGTCGAAGCGCCGGACTACCACTTGTGGCAGGACGGCCGCGACTACGGGCCGAAAGGTGTCGACGGAGTCCTCGATTACTACAGCGAGCTCGTCGCCGCGAAGCGCCAGATCCTCGAGTTCGACATCACCCGCATCGTCGTCGACGACGACACCATCGTGACCGAAGGCTGGATCCGTGCCATCAACCTCGGCGCCGTCGCCAGGGCCCGCGGCTTCGTCGTCGACGACCCCGACGCGTCCTATCTCGTCACGCAGCGCGTCGTGATCTTCTGGCCCTTCGACGCCGACGGGCGCATGCTCGGCGAGGACGGCTACGCCACGTTCGACGCCCACGGCGCCCGACGCCTCGAAGCCGACGAGCTCCCTGAGGTCTATACGCGACTATTCGCCACTGTCTGACATGGGCAACGAACCGAAGGTCATCCGCACGCTCGCCTTCGTGCCGGCGCACGACGAGGACGCCATCCTCGCCGCTGCAGAGACCGGCATCGATGCGCTCGGCCTCGATCTCGAAGACCTGACGCCGGGCCCGGCCAAGCCGCGGGCGCGCCACCTCTTCCGGTCGGTGGCCTCGGAGATCGCGGCGCGCGGCGTCGTCGTCATGGCCCGCACGAACGGATTGGCGAACGGGTGCGAGGCCGACCTCGACGCCGTGCTGTGCCCCGAGCTGCACTGCCTCAACATCCCCAAGGCCCAGTCGGCCCACGACGTCGTGCACTTCTGCGAGCTCCTCGCCAAGGCCGAGGCTGGCTGCGGACTGGGCGATCACGGCACCCTCGTCCGCCCGGTCGTCGAGACGGCCATCGGCATCCGGAACGCCTTCGAGATCGCCTCGGCCTCCGATCGGGTGGCGTACATGGGCGGGGTGGCCGGCGGCTTCTGGGGCGACCTCGGCGCCACGCTCGGCGTCATCATGTCGCCGAGTGCCACCGAGTCGCTGTTCCTCCGCAGCAAGGTGCTGGTCGACGTGCGCGCCGCCGGCGTGCCTTTCCCGATCGGTGGAGGCGGCACCGTCAGTCCTGATCCCGAGCTGGTTCGGCGGTTCGCCGTCGAGAACAAGCACCTGGGCTACACCGGCAGCTTCATCCACCCGCGCCGTGACGTGGTCGAGATCGTGAACGACGTGTTCACGCCGGCGGCCGACGAGCTGTCCGAGTGGCAGGCCGTGCTGCCGCAACTCGAGGCGGCCGAGGCCGAAGGCACGATCGTCGTCAATATTGACGGCAAGATGTACGACACCGCCGGGTTGGCGCGTGTCCGTGCTCAGCTCGGCCTGGCCCGCCGGCTCGGCATCATCTAGACACCCAGGACGGCGTTCGCCTCCTTCTCGCACATGGTCCCGTCGAAGAACGACGGGTTGACGCCGCCGTGGAGCAGCACGGCGTTCCGGAAGGTGAACCGCTCGAACTGCTGGTCGTCGAGCAGGCCGTCCTCGACGGCTTCGTACGCCTCGGGCAGCACCTCAGCCATCATGGGTGCGTCCCAGTGCGACACGTCCGTGCCGAGCAGGGGCCGAAGCTCAACGGGGGAATGGGCGATCCGAAGCCGGAAGGCCAGAGGCAGGAGTGGATCGTCGGCCTCGCAGCCGAAGAAAGACCGCTCGGCGAACGGTCCGATGATGTCGGCGGCCGCCTCGATGCCCGCCGGGGCGAACTCGTCGAGCTCGGCCGGCCGCGCCGGCGGCCGGCGCAGGTCCTCCTCGATCTGCGGCGCCCCCGCCACCATGGCGTCGGTGCCGTATTGACCGACGAGCGCCATGACGGCGGCCACGTCCAGGCGACTCGGGTCGAGATCGCCGATAGCATGCGCGCCGCGCTTGTCCCAGTGCCCGACGAGGTCGGCGAGGAGACT
Source organism: bacterium (assembly GCA_046725105.1). Lineage (GTDB taxonomy): Bacteria > Actinomycetota > Acidimicrobiia > Acidimicrobiales > Ilumatobacteraceae > DASXAI01. Next base: position 14,815 of record JBKOXV010000199.1, read on the forward strand.
GGCGCCCCACATCACGCCACCCTCCAGATATCCGAAGCGCAGCGTCGGGAACCGGGCGTAAACGCCACCCATGAACAGCGCCTTGCAAAGCGCTTCGTGGGAGTGCGAGATGCCGCCGATGTGGTTGTAGACGTAGTTCGACACCGACCGGGCGGGATGCAGGTTCTGCACCGAGCTGTGGAACACCGGCGCGACGCGGTTGCGGACGCACGCTTCCCACACCGGGTCGTAGTCGTAGACACTGTCGAGACCGAAGACGTCGAGTCGGAACGCCGCCGGATCGCCGGAGGAGCCCACGGGACGGGTGACGTGACCGGCCAGCACGACCAGGCGGAAGCCCAGCTGGGTGGCCGCATAGTCGATCTCGCTCACAGCTTGCTCGGGTGTCTCCATGGGGATGAGGGCGGCGCCGAGGAGCCGATCCGAGTACGGCTCGAAGAGCGCCGCGACATGGCGGTTGACGGCCCGACACACGGGTGCCGTCAGCTCGGGGTCGTTCGTCATCAGATAGCCGAGCGTCCACGACGGGTAGGTGAGCATGAGATCGACGCCCAACTCATCGAGCCGCTCGTACAGGAGCTTCGGCAGGTGGGCCGTGGCGCGGTCGCGTGCGTCGCCCACGGGGTTCCCCCACCACGACGGCATGCCGCGCCACTGATCCACGACGCGGGGGCTCTGTCGGTCGACCTCGAACTGCACCGGGTCGAGACGGCCCGCCGCGCCGCTCAGGAACCGGTCTCGCAGGGGCGCACCTCCGATGGCCTCCAGCTCGCTGGCGACGTCGTCGTCGAGCAGCGGCACGAGCTCCAGGAAGTGGCCGTCGGCGTCGATGACCGGATGGTCGAGCCGGCGGCGGATCTCGGCGGCGGTCAAGTGCGACATCGAGCTCCTCCGTTCACAGTTATAATGTCAATGATTGAGCCAGAAGGCCGATGGTAGGGCCGGGGGTCAGCCATGCCGCCTGAGAAGGACGCCGTACTCGTCGAACGGCGTGATCGTGCCGACCAGCACGCTCGGTTCCCGTGTCACCGTCGACCCGCTGTCCCGCTCGGGTCTGTTCGTACCGGCCACTCACCAGCGTCCCCAACGGAGGAACTCCATGAGCACTGATCAGACCGCCTTCGAGATCGCGATGGCTCGTCGCATCCTTGCCCGGGAGGGCTGCGAGAGCGCCGTCGCCGGCCACGTCAGCGTCCGCGCCCGCGGGGAAGACGCCTTCTGGGTGAGCCCGTTCGAGTACTTCGACGAGACACTCCCTGAGCGCGTCATCAAGGCGTCGTTCGACCTCGACCTCCTGGTCGGTGACTGGACGCCGTCGCCGGCCATCGCTTTTCACGCCGCCTTCTACCGCGGGCGGCCCGACGTCAATTGCGTGATCCACACGCACTCGCACTACGCGATGGTGTTCGCCACCACGGGACGCGAGCTGGGCATGTACAACGACATGGCGTCGCTGTTCCTCGACGAGCAAGTCGTCTACGTCGAGGACGGGACGCGCCCGCCCGTCGACGGTCCCTCGATGTGCGCGGCGATCGGACACCGCCACGTGCTCATCGTCAAGAACCACGGCGTCATCTTTTTGGGTGATTCGCTGGAAACCACCACGGTCGAGGCGTTCACGTTCGAGAAGTGCGCCCACATCCAGATCCAGGCCGAGATCATCGGTGGTACCGAACATCAGCGCTCCTACGTCGAGCGGGGCAAGGGCGCCTACCGCAAGTACTACCGGCCGCAGATGTGGGCGGCGGCCGTCCGCCGCCTGCGCCGCGACGAGCCCGAGCTGTTCATCGGCCGTGAGGACATGGTGGTCCTGTCGTGATCCAATCATGGTAATGATGTAGACACCATGCGGCTCGACCGATGGGCCCAGAGCGACGCCACGACGATCGCCACGACGAAGAACGCCGTGACGCCGAACCATCCGACGCCGTAGCTGCCGGCCGCAGCGTCGACGGCGAGCCCGAACACGATCGGCGTCACGACCAGTCCTCGGTAACCGGCCAGGAACACCATGCCGGCGGCTTGCCCTTGCTCACCGTGAGGGAGCTCGGCGAGCACGATCAGCATGAGTACCGTCGACCACGCCGACGCACTGGCGCCGAAGGCGAGCACACCCGCCCAGAGGAGCCAGCTACCGAAGGCGGCGGCCGCCCAGAACAGGGCGGTCGACAGCGCTGACAAGGCGGCGAGAACGGCGAGGAACCGCGGAAGCGACCGAGCCGTTTCGGCGTAGCGCCCCCACATGACGCGGGTGACGATGGCCACGACGCCGATCGTCGAAGCCAAGAGGCCCGCGGTGGACAGATCGAGCCCGACGCTCTCGTGGGCGTAGAGCGGGAGGTACACCATCACGGCCGCCGTTCCCGACGACATGGAGAAGGCGTAGGCGGCCAGCCATCGCATGGCCGGCCCGAGCACGACCCTCGGACGTGACCGGCGGGGCGGACGGACCACACGCGGCTCGGCCGGCAGCACGAGGATCGTCACGATGAACGCCGCCGCCGCCATCACGACCCCAAGGGAGAGGGCGAGGCGCCAGCCGGCCCAGCTGGCCAGCACGGGCAGGGTGGCGCCGGCAATGACGGCGTTGAACTGCGAGCCCGACTGCTTCAAGCCGACGACCACGCCCTGGCGGCCCTGCGGGATGTGTCCGGAGACCAGTTTGTTGGTCGCCGGGTTGCTGGCCGCCTGGGCGGCGCCGGCCACCGCCACCGTCAGGACGAGCATCGGGTAGCTCGGCCAGATCGCGGTGAGGACGAGAGCGACGGCGACGGCGACGAACTCGCCGAGCATGAGGACGCGCCCGCCCACATCGTCGACCAGACGACCCATCGGCGGCGAGGTGATCGCCGCCATGATCGCCAGCACGGTCGTGAGCACGCCGAGCTCGGCTCGCGTGATGCCCAGGTCGTCGACGATGAACGGGGCGAGCACCCCGATGGCGGTGCTCACGAAGGTGGCCACCACCATGGTGAGCACGAGGGTGCCACCGAAGGCCTGCCGCCACCGCAGCGGCCGCTCCAACCACTCGGGAGCGGGGGGCGCGAGCCGAGATGGCTCGCCCGAGATCACTGCTCCGCAGCGGCGGCGAGCCGGGCGCCGATGAGCGGGCTCGGCTCCTTGACCACGTCGAGATCGATTCCGTAGAGCGCGGCGCAATTCGTGACAGTGAGCTTCTCGATCGTCACGGGATCGAGGTCGAACTCGGCGCACTCGGCGGCCACGGTCTCGACGGAGTGCGGCCAGGTCGCCGCGCCGTGCGGATAGTCGCTCGACCACATGAAATGGTCGGCTCCAGTGAGGCGCAGGTTGTTGAGTCCGATGCGGTCCGAGATGTAGGTGCAGTAGACGTTGCGCCGGAAGTACTCGGACGGCAGCATCGTCAGCTCGCTGTCGAGCCGCGACCAGAAGCCGGTGTAGCTCTCGTCGAGCCGGTGCTCGAGGACGGCCGCGTACTCGATGCCGCCCTCGGCCGCAACGATCCGCAGGTCCGGGTACCGCTCGAACACGCCCGAGGCGATCATCTCGCAGATCGACCGGATGACCTCGTCGCGGGTCTGGAAGCCGAAGTAGAACGTCGCTTCGACGGACGTGGCGTACTTCGCCAATCCCTTGCTGCCGCGATGGCCGGCGAGGATGTGGATCGACAGCGGCAGGTGCAGCTCCGCGGCCGCAGCCCACAGTGGGTCGTACCGGCGGTCGAAGAAGCTCTCCTCCTCCGGTGGGGCGGTCCAGATGATGCCGCCGGACAGGCCGGCGTCCGACGCCCGCTTCAGCTCGGCCACACCATCAGCGATGTTCCACGTCGGGATCTGGGCCAGTCCGAGGAGCCGCTGGGGATCGGTGCGGCAGAAGTCGGCGATCCACTCGTTGTAGACGCGGAAGCACGCGAACTGGAGGGCCGGGTCCTCGAACGTGAGGAGGCTGAGCCCAGCCGTCGGATAGACCACGTCGGCGACGACACCGTCGACCCAGTTGTCGTAGAGGCGGGCTACAGGATCGTGGCCTCCCTTGGCGCCGACCCATGCCGACGGATCGTCGGCGAGGATGCGGTCGACTTCCTTCGGATGGATGCCGGCGTTGCGCGACAACGTGAGATCGACCCCGCGCGGCATCCCGGCACCGCTGAAGTACCAGTGGTGGTTCGTGGGGTCCTGAACGGCGCGGGGCGCCACGTCCCGGTACCGCACAGGCAGGTTCTCCACCCACAGATCAGGCGGTTCGACGACGTGCGAGTCAGACGAGATCAGCATGGACACCTCCACCCGGACGGAGCGCAGCCGGCCAACATCTCGATCATAGAAAGCTTTGCGCCCACGGTCGAAAGGCGAGCGGACTTCGCCGGAAATGAAAGGGGGCGCACTCCCCGGTGCGCCCCCGGTGCCGCCGTCCGACGGATCGGCTACTTCGAGACGTACGGCGGAGGGTCGACGAAGTTGCCGACGAGGCAGGTGGTATAGCCGCGCGGCACGTTCTTCACCTTCTCGTTGAAGATCACCAGTCCGCCGTTGTGGTAGATGGGCACCTCGTAGGCGCCGTCCATGACGAGCTTCTCCGCCTGGGAGTAGTACTCGTTGCGCTTGGCCTGGTCGGTCTCGGCGGCGCCCTTGGCGAGCAGGTCCTCGATGCCAGGCACGCTCTCGCTCGACGCGTTGGCCGCTCCGCCGACCTTGTACTTGGCTTCCATCATCAGGCCGGCGTCGTCACTCCCCGCATAGGCCGTGACGGCGGCCAGGAACTGCTTGCGGGTGTAGAGAGCCTGGTTGATCTCGGTGGCCGCCACCGGCACGAGGTTCATCGTGATGTTGGACTCCTTCAGCATGTCCTGGAGGGCTTCGGCGTACTTGGTGTAGTAGGGATGCTGGATCTCGGCGGCATCGAACGTGAGACCGCCGGCGAGACCCGCCTCGGCCAGCAACGCCTTGGCCTTGGCCGGGTCGTACGGGTAGAGGTTTTCGACGGCCTTGTTGCGGGCCGGGTTCGACTCGGGCAGCGGTCCCCACGCCACGGTGGCCGTGCCGCCCGTGACGACCTGGGTGAGGGCCTCACGATCGATCGCGTACTCGAGGGCTTGGCGAACCTTGATGTCGTTGAACGGCGCCTTGGAGTAGTCGATGTACAGCTGCCCGAACTGGGCGACCGGCGTCAGCTTGTACTCGAGCTGTCCTTGGTCAGCGGCCGTCTTCACCTCGGCCAGCTGCGAGTCCTTCATCGACGAGTAGTTGACCTCGCCCTGGGTCAGCCGTTGCACCTGCAGTTCCGATGCCTGGCCGACGAAGTCGAGCTCCTTGAGGAGCTGGTTCTGTGGCTGCCAGTAGCCGTCCCACCGCGTCGTGGAGAGCTTGTCCTGCGGCGTGTGGCTCACGTACTTGTAGGGGCCGGCCCCGACGGCGCTGCTCACGCCGTAGTTGGCGCTCTGGGCGGCGTAGGCAGTCGGTGATTCGATCATGCCCGCCCGTTCACTGAAGATGCGGGGAAGCAGGCCGGCCCGTGGCTTCGACAGGGTGAGGGTCACCGTGTAGTCGTCCGGAGTGGCGATGCTCGTGATGTCGGCGAGGTCCACCTTTATCGTCGACTTGGGATCGGTCTGACCTCGCTCGAGGTGCGTCTTCACGGCGGCCGCGTTGAACGGCGTGCCGTCCTGGAACTTGACGTTCCTGCGCAGTTTCAGCTCGAAGCTGGTGGGGCCGGACGAGCTCCAGCTCTCGGCCAGTCCGGGCGCCAGCGACCCGTCGGGCATCGGCCGCACCAGTGAGTCGTAGACGGCACGGAGCATGGCGTTCTCGCACGGGTTCACACCGGTCACGGGATCCATCGTCTGGGGTGCGACGCCACCCAGGACTTTGAGCACGCCGTTCGGATCCGCGTCAGCGGGTGCCGATCCTGCCGCTCCGCCCGCGCTGGTGGCGGAACCACCCGCCGTCGAGGTTGCTCCACCCGCCGTCGTGGTCGCCCCCGCTGCGGCTGTGGTCGTGCCGGAGCCACTCGAGTTGTCGGACCCGCAACTGGCGGCGACCAGTACGGCCACCAACGCCATCGACGCCAGAGCAGTACGCCGTGCTCTCATCGAATCCCCCTTGAGCATTCGTCTCGGCGGCGAGGCCGGCGTCCGGCCGCCGCCCGTGTCTGCTCAATGATTGTTATCATATTTCAGCTAGAACCGCCAGTCCCCGGGTCAGTTCGGGACCCGGGCGAGTCGCAGCCTCTGGCCCGGGCGGCAGCCGCCGAGATCTCGCCCGTTTCGACGCACCGCTACGCCGTTCACCCAGGTGTGCACGATGCCGGTGCTCCGGCTCACGAGCCGGTCCACGCCGCCGGGCGAATCCCAGACCCGCTGCAACGGACCCGTCCCGATGGCGGAGGGGTCGAACGCCACGACGTCAGCCGCCGCACCGGGGCTCAGGCAACCACGCCCGGCGAGACCGAAGACGGCGGCCGGCTGCCCGGTGAGGCGCCATACGGCGCGTTCGAGGGAGATGGCGCCGAGCTCCCGCCACCACCGCCCCAGGAGGTGGGTACTGAAGTTGGCGTCGCACAAGGTGCTGGTGTGGGCGCCGGCGTCGGACAACCCGAGCAACGGAAGATCGTGGTTCAGCAGCGCGGCGAGTTCGGCGTCGTCGTCGTTGGCGAGCACGACCCGGAAGCGCGTCATGAGGCCGTCGCCAAGAGCCAGATCCAGGAGCAGGTCAAAGGGATCGACGCCGCGGCGGGTGGCCAGCTCGGCGACGGTCGGACCGTCGACGAGATCGTGATGGACGCCAGTCTCCTGGATGGTGGCGTTGCAGACCATGCGCTCCATCCAGATCTCCTGGCGGTAGTACGGGCGGGCCCGGTCGCGCCAAGACGAATCGCGGTAGATCGCCTTGCGTCGGCCGGCGGGGCCGTCATCACC
>JBKOXV010000135.1:0-13526 GCA_046725105.1 bacterium
CTCGTGAGCCTCACGCCCGAAGCGCACGCCTCGTTGTGGCGCTTCCTCCTGGGGCTCGACCTGGTGGACGAAGTCGAGTGGTACCGCGCCCCGCGGGAGGAGATGCTCCGGTGGTTGGTCGACGATCCGCGCCAGGTTCGCACCGAGGCGGTCGACGACGACATGTGGCTTCGCCTCATCGACGTCGAACGCGCCTTCGCCGCGCGCCGGTACCCGGTCGCCGACCGGCTGGTGGTGGAGGTCGTCGACGGTTTCCGTCCCGCCACGAGCGGCTGCTACGAGATCGAGGGTTCATCGGACGGCGCCGAGTGCCGGCGCACGACGCAATCGCCGGACCTCGTGCTCGACGTCGCCGACCTCGCGTCGCTGTACCTCGGCGGCGTCGACGCGTCGACCTTGGCGCGCGCTCGCCGCATCGAGGAGCGCACGGCGGGCGCCGTCACGCGGGCCGACCGCTTCCTCGCCTCCGACCCGCCGCCCCACAACCAGACGGCCTTCTGAATCTACGCCACCTCCCGTCGCCCGGCGGCGCACGGCAAAGCCGGACGCCGCCGATCACGCCACCTCGGTGCGCCGGAGCCGGCGCACGGTGAACGCCACGGCGACGACGCCGATCACGACCGGCATCACGACGGCGTAGAACTCCGACACCGTCGCCAGCTTCAGATCGACGCCGGTGGCGTTGTGCAGCACCGAGCGGGTGTAGGCCCGCACCGCCAGCCGCGCCGCCGACCGGCCCGCCGACGCCACGAAGCCCTCCCACAGCAGGATGTAGGCGAGGCCCCACACCAGCGCTCGCCGCACCCGCAGGCCGAGCCACGTGAAGATCCCGGCATAGGCGATGACGGCGAGCGTGGCCGAGGCGATCGTGCCCTCGACCAGGCCGCCGCCGGCGCCGGTGAGGATGGCGGCCAGTCCGAGGGAGATCAACACGAGGGGCAGGGCGACGGTGAGCGTGGCGAGGAAGGTGCCGGCCACGATCTGCCAGCGCGGCACGGGCCGCAGCCACAGGTAGACGAGGGTGCCGTCCTCGGCCGGATCACCGAGCGACGCCGACGCGAAGACGAGCGTCACCACCGGTGCATATAGGGACAGCCCGAAGGCGTTGATCATGTTCGTCCCGGCTTCGAGCGGATCAGCCACGTCGCCGAGGCCGATGGCCAGCCCGATGAGGACGCCGACCACGCCGAGCAGGCCGAGGGCGATGAGTCGGGCGCGCGTCGCCTGGGTGCGCAGCGTGACGCCGTAGATGGTTGCGATCACGGCGTCACCGTCCCACCAGGTAGCGGAACACGCTGTCGAGGTCGTCGTCGAGCGGCACGACCTCGTCGAGTTCGACGCCTCGATCGCGGGCGACCACGGCGACGGCCCGCCGGAACCGGTGCACGTCGGTGGTCTCCACCTCGATCGACCCCGGTCCGGTGACGCGCACACCAGAGGCCGCCCCGGCCTCCAGCAGCCCGGCGGCGAACCGGCCGGAGGCGTCCGTGGTGACGCGCAAGCGATGCGGCCGGTCGTCCATCAGGTCGCGGATGGCCCGGAAGTCGCCCTCGGCGGCCAGGCGGCCCTCGGCGATCACCAGGATTCGGGAGCCGAACCGCTCGACCTCGTCGAGGACGTGGCTCGAGATCACCACGCACCGCCCGGGCCGGGCCGCCAGGCGGCGCACGAGGTCGATGAGGTGCAGCCGCTGGCGGGGGTCGAGACCGTTCAGCGGCTCGTCGAGCACCAGGATCTCGGGGTCGTGCACCAGGGCGGCCGCCACCTTGACCCGCTGGCGGTTGCCCTTCGACAGCGCCTTCACCGGCCGGGGATCGGTGGCCGAGACCTCGACCTCGCCGAGCGCCCAGCGGGTAGCCGCCGCCGGATCGGAGACCCGGAGCAGCCGCGCCGCCGTCTCCACGAATTGGCGCGCCGTGAGCGACTCGAACAGCGCCTCCTGCTGCGGTACCAGGCCGATGCGACCGAAGATCGAGAGGTCCTGGCGCGGGTTGCCGCCGAGGACCCTGACCGCTCCTTGTGACGGCCGAGCCAGGCCACACAGCAGGCGCAGCACGGTCGACTTCCCCGCCCCATTGGGTCCGAGCAGCGCCGTGATGCCAGTGCCGATGCCGAAGGTGACGTCGGAGACGGCTACCACGTCGCCGAACCACTTCGACACGTGCTGCAGCTCGATGAGGGCGGGCGCTCCCGGGACGGCCGGCGGCGGCCAGGCGCTCATTTCGTCACCTCGATGCGGCGGTAACGCCACCAGATCGTGGCCGTGCCGAGGGCGATCCAGAAGGCGACGCCGGCCATGAGGGGGAGGACGTCGATGTTGATCTCGCCCCGCTCGCCGAAGATCCGCCGCACCAGCTCGAACGGCGCCGCCGACAGGTTGAACATGTAGAGCCACTCGCCCATGCCCACGCCTTCGACGAGCACGCCGGTGACGGCACCGGTGCCGACGATCGTGAGCAGCGTGGCGGCCGAGGCGATGGCCCGGCGGTCGGTGAGGCTGGAGATGCCGAGGGACACGGCGGTGTAGACGGCGGCCACCATCGTGCCCGACAGCACGACTCGCGCCAGCAGCGTCACGACGCCGAGCGGACCGTCCGGCCCCTGGCTCTGGAGCACGAAGGCGATCACCATCAGCAGCGGCGGGCCGAGGGTGGCGATGGCCAGCAAGGCGAGGACCGATCCCACCTTCGATGCCACATAGGAGGCGCGGGTGAACGGGGCGGCCAGGTAGAGACCGAGCATGCCGGTGCGCCGGTCGGGGCACAGCGCCTCCGGGGCGACGAACGATGCGAACACGATCAGAGCCGACACGATGAATCCGTAGTACTCGCCGTAGGTCGGCAGGAAGCCCTGTCGCACGCGGTCGTCCTTGATGAGGGCAGCGAGGCCGACGAAGACGATGGCGGGGATGTACGCGATGCCGGCCGACAGCAGGGGCAGGATCTTGTACTGGAAGGGTCGGCGCAGGCCCATGACCCGCTGGGCGGTGTGCCGCACCAGGCTGCGGACGGCGCCAGAGGCCCCGAGGCGAGGGCCGTCATAGGGGCGGTAGCCGCGGTCGATGATGCGGGCGTCGGCCGGCGTCGCGCTCACTGGTGCAGCACCCAGGCGTGAGAACTAGTCCAGTTCGGTGCCACTCGGGAGGCACCAGTGAGCTGTCCGCCGCTTCGCGGCGGACAATGCACTGTATTTCCGAGCTCGCTTCGCTCGCTCATCCGTACACCCCCGCCTCCAAGAACACGTCCTCCAGCGTGAGCCGGCGCCGCTCGAGGCGGACCAGACCGAGACCGAGACGGGCGACGGCGTCGCGCACGGGCCGGGCCGAGTCGATCTGTTCGACGAGCAGCCGGCGCCCGTCGATGGTGACGGCGGCGCCCGCCGCCCTCAGGGCGACCGCCAGGTCGTCGTGACCGGACTCGACCTCCACGTACCAGCCGCCGACGCCGGTGCGCAGTTCGTCGAGCGGACCGGCCGCCGCGACCCGTCCGTCGACCAGGATGACGGCGGCGTCGCACACCCGCTCGACCTCGTCGAGGAGGTGCGAAGACAGCAGCACGTTGATGCCGAACTCGTTGCCGATCCGGCGGACGAGGCCGAGCATGTCCTCGCGCTGGACGGGATCGAGGCCGTCGGTGGGCTCGTCGAGGAGCACGAGCGACGGGTCGTGGGCCAGGGCGGCGGCCAGCTTCACCCGCTGCTTCTGCCCGGTCGACATCGTGCCGACCGGCCGGAAGCGCTCCTCGCCCAGGCCGACCTGGTACAGGGCGTCACTGGCCCGGGCGGTGGCCGACCGGTGGGGGAGGCCGTGGACCTCGGCCAGGTGGGCCACGAGGTCGAAGGCCCGCACGTCGGGGGGCAGCGACTGGTGCTCGGGCGAGTAACCGACGATGGCCCGCACCTCGGGTCCGGCCTCGACCGGGTCGAGCCCGAGCACCTCGAGGTCGCCGCCGTCCGGGTGGGTGAGGCCGAGGGCCAGGCCGAGGAGCGTGGTCTTGCCGGCCCCGTTGGCGCCGAGGAGACCGGTGATGCCCTCCGTCACGTCGACGGTGACGCCGCTCAGGGCGGTGACGGCGCCGAAGCGCTTCACCAGACCGGCGGCGGAGAGGATGGCGGCCATGGCGATTCGAAAGCTATCGATCTGGACCTTCGCGGTAGCGTCGCCCTCATGCCGGAGCGTTCGCTGAAGTTGCGGTCCCAGGACGTCACCGACGGTCCCGAGCGGGCCGGCGCCCGCGCCATGCTGCGGGCGGTCGGCATGACCGACGACGACTGGGGCAAGGCGCAGATCGGCGTGGCGTCGTCGTGGAACGAGGTCACGCCGTGCAACCTGTCGCTCGACCGCCTGGCCAAGCGGGCCAAGGAGGGGGTGCGGGCGGCGGGCGGGTTCCCGCTCGAGTTCGTCACCATCGCCGTTTCCGACGCCATCTCGATGGGCCACGAGGGCATGCACGCCTCACTGGTGTCGAGGGAGATCATCTGCGACTCGGTCGAGGCGGTGATGCACGCCGAGCGTATGGACGGCTTCGTGGCCTTCGCCGGCTGCGACAAGAGCCTCCCCGGCATGATGATGGCCGCGGCGCGGCTCAACCTGCCGAGCGTGTTCATGTACGGCGGATCGATCCTGCCGGGGTATCGCAACGGCACCACCCTCGACATCGTCAAGGTCTTCGAGGCGGTCGGCGCCCACGCCGCCGGCACGATCTCCGACGACGACCTGCTCGACATCGAACGCAAGGCCTGTCCCACCGAAGGATCGTGCGGCGGGATGTTCACGGCCAACACCATGGCGTCGATCGGCGAGGCGCTCGGCCTGTCGCTGCCGGGCTCGGCGTCGGCGCCGGCCGTCGACCGCCGTCGTGATGACGACGCCTACGAGTCGGGCCGAGCCGTCCTGCGCCTGCTCGAGTTGGGCATCCGGCCCCGCGACATCCTCACTCCGGCGGCGTTCCGCAACGCCATCGCCGTCACCAACGCACTGGGCGGCTCCACCAACGCCGTGCTGCACCTGTTGGCCATCGCCAACGAGGCGGGCGTCGAGCTGTCGCTCGACGACTTCAACGACGTCGCCGCCAGGGTGCCGCACATCGCCGACATGACGCCGGGCGGAAAGTTCCACATGACCGACCTGCATCGGGTCGGCGGCGTTCCGCTCGTGCTGAAGCACCTGCTCGACGCCGGCTTGGTCGACGGCTCGTGCCTCACGGTCACCGGGCAGACGATGGCCGAGAACCTGGCGGCCATCGACCCGCCGGGGCCCGACGGCGTCGTGGTGCACCCGCTCGACGCGCCCATCCACACGGAGGGCGGCCTCAACGTCCTGCGCGGCTCGCTGGCACCGAACGGCAGCGTCGTGAAGGTGGCCGGGCTCACTCACGACCAGCTCCAGTTCGAGGGTCCGGCCCGGGTGTTCGACGGTGAGGAGGGCGCGCTGAAGGCCATCCTCGCCGGCTCGATCGAACCGGGGACCGTCATCGTGATCCGGTACGAGGGCCCCAAAGGCGGCCCCGGCATGCGGGAGATGCTGGCCGTCACCGGCGCGCTGAAGGGAGCCGGGCGGGGCGCCGATTGCGCCCTCATCACCGACGGCCGGTTCTCGGGCGGTACGTGGGGGTTCTGCATCGGCCACGTGGCCCCGGAGGCCGTCGACGTCGGGCCCATCGCCTTCGTGCGCGACGGCGACCGCATCCGCATCGACGTGCACGCCAAGGCGCTCGATCTGCTGGTCGACGAGGCCGAGCTGGCCCGCCGGCGCGAGGGCTGGACGCCCAACCCGCCCCGCTACACCTCGGGAGTGCTGGCCAAGTACGCCCAGCTCGTCGGCGGCGCCGAGCGCGGCGCCCTCACCAACCCGATCTGATGGCTCCCTTCTACGGCATCCTTCGCACCGAGGACGAGCTCCGGGCGCTCATCCGCCCGCCCGGTCGCAGGGCGGCCGAGAAGCAGATCGACCACCTCGACGCCAACTGCCGCGCCTTCATCGCCCACGCTCCGCTCGCCATCGTGGCCACCACCAACGCCGACGGAACGGGCGACGCTTCGCCGAAGGGCGGTCCGCCCGGATTCGTGCAGGTGCTCGACGAGCACCGGCTGGCGATGGGCGAGCTCCCGGGCAACGGCCGCGTCGACGGGTACCGCAACCTGCTCGGCAACCCCGCCATCGGAATGATCTTCCTCATCCCCGGCGTCGGTGAGACGCTGCGGGTGAACGGCCGCGGCCATCTCGTCACCGACCCCACCGTGCTCGATGCGTGCACCCTCGACGGGCGCCGGCCGCCGCTGGCTCTCGGCGTCGAGGTGGTGGAGGCCTTCATCCACTGCGCCAAGGCCCTGCGCCGGGCCCAGCTGTGGGACCCGGCGCGGTGGCCCGACACGAGCGACATGGCGACGATCGCGTGCATGCTCGTCGAGCACGCCGGCATCACCGGCGACGCGGACGGCACCCGCACCGCCGCCGCCCTCGAAGAGGCCTATGCCACCACGCTGTGGAACTGACGCCCCTGCCGTCCTCTTGCGTTCACGCTGGTTTGAGAACCCCACAGGTTCTTGAACTGGCGCGAAACGGGAGGGGCAGACGTTTTCAGTCCTCGATGTCGGCGTCGGCGGCGGCCACCTCCACGGTGCTGCGTGGGGTGACGTACATGCGCCGGCCGTCGACGACCGTGCGCAGGAACAGGCCCTGGAGGGGGCCGATGCGGGTCTCCAGGTCGAGGCGGCTGAGCACGCTCTTGGGCGTGAACCGGTAGCGCCCGCAGTTCAACACGACGAGGGCCCGGTCGGTGGCGAGGATGACGCGCCGCTTGTAGGCGCTCGTGTAGGCCAGGACGAACAGCGGCACGCCCAAGATGGGGATGAAGATGAGGATGCTGACGCCGATCCCGATCACGAGAGCGACGAGCATGGCCACCCACCGCGGCGGCCCCTCCAGCGCCTTCACCACGTGGGCGACGACCTCGCCGGGCTCCAGGAACGGCCTCGCCTTCTCGATCACGACCTCACGCGTGTTGATGAGGCCGCTGGCCATGGGTGCCCGACTCTAGGCAACTGACCCGCGGTCAAGGGCATATACGACACTCTTCGCGCACCAGAACGGGGAGGGGACCGGTTGGCGGAGGGGCGCCGGTTGGGCGATACTGGTGCTCGCATGTCCCCCCGCCACGACGTCCTCGTACTCATCACCTAGGCGCACGATCCCACCGCGTGCGCCCCCTCGACCTGCCGGAGACGGCGGGTCGTTCGCTTTTTCAGGAGCTGCGATGAAACTCACCGGGGCCCAGGCCCTCATCAAGAGCCTCGAGATGGAAAGCGTCGAAGTGGTCTTCGGCCTCCCCGGCGGCTGCATCCTGCCTGCCTACGACCCGCTCCTCGACTCGTCGATCCGCCACATCCTGGTCCGCCACGAGCAGGGCGCCGGGCACATGGCCGAGGGCTATGCCCACGTCACGGGCCGTCCCGGGGTGGCGATGGTGACGTCGGGCCCGGCCGCCACCAACCTGGTGACACCGCTCTGCGACGCCTTCATGGACTCTGTGCCGATGGTGGCCATCACGGGGCAGGTGCCCACCACGGCGATCGGCACCGACGCCTTCCAGGAGTGCGACACCGTCGGCATCACCCGGTCGGTCACCAAGCACAACGAGCTCGTGATGACGCCCGACGACGTGCCCCGCGCCATCCGCGAGGCGTTCCACATCGCCACGACCGGCCGCCCCGGCCCGGTGCTGGTCGACGTCCCGAAGGACGTGCTCCAGTCGACGATGGACTGGTACTGGCCCGACGGCGTCGACCTCCCCGGCTACAAGCCCACCACCAAGGGTCACCCCCGGATGATCCGGGAAGCGGCCAAGCTCATCCTGGCCAGCGAGCGCCCGGTGATCTACGCCGGCGGCGGCATCCTGAAGGCCCGCGCTGCCGCCGCCTTGCGGGAGCTGGCCGAGCTCACCGACATCCACGTCGTCACCACACTGATGGCGCGGGGCGCCTTCCCCGACTCGCACCCGCTGTGCCTCGGCATGCCGGGGATGCACGGCAACGCCACCGCCGTGACGGCCCTCCAGAAGGCCGACTTGCTGATCGCACTGGGCTCGCGGTTCGACGACCGGGTCACCGGCAAGGTGAGCTCGTTCGCGCCGGACGCCAAGATCATCCACGTCGACATCGACCCCGCCGAGCAGGGCAAGGTGCGCCGGCCCGACGTGCCCATCGTCGGCGACTGCCGCCTCGTGATCGAAGCCCTCGCGCGCGAGATCCGCCACCTCCAAGCGGGCGGCGCCACCCAGGCCGACACGAGCGCGTGGCGCTCGCGCATCTCGGGCTGGCGGGAGCTGTTCCCGTACGCCTACGAGCCGTCCGAGCCCGGCGAGGCACTGAAGCCGCAGTTCTGCCTGGAAGTGCTCCGCGACTCGGCGCCCGGGGGCACGATCCTCGTGTCCGGCGTGGGCCAGCACCAGATGTGGTCGTCGCAGTACTGGCGCTTCGACGAGCCCTACACCTGGGTGAACTCGGGCGGCCTCGGCACCATGGGCTTCTGCGTTCCCGCCGCCATCGGCGCCAAGGTGGGCCGCCCGGATCGCACCGTGTGGGCCGTCGACGGCGACGGCTGCTTCCAGATGACGGCCCAGGAGCTCGTGACAGCGTCGACCGAGCGCATCCCCATCAAGGTCGCCATCCTCAACAACTCCTACCTCGGCATGGTCCGCCAGTGGCAGGAGATGTTCTACGACGAGCGGTACAGCGAGGTGTACCTCTCGCCCGACCTGCCCGACTACGTCCAGTGGGCCGAGGCGATGGGGTGCATCGGCATCCGCGCGGAAGCGCCCGAGGAGGTCCAGCCCGCCATCGACAAGGCCAACGAGATCGACGACCGACCCGTCGTCGTCGAGTTCCGGGTCGACGCTCGGGAGAAGGTCTTCCCGATGGTGCCGGCGGGCCAGTCCAACGACGACATCGTGCTGCCCGAGGGCCAGAGCAAGGAGTTCCTGCGATGACCGTATCTCGTCATCACATCCTGTCGGTGCTGGTCGAGAACCGCGCCGGTGTGCTGGCCCGGGTGGCGTCGCTGTTCGCGCGACGCGGGTTCAACATCTACTCGCTCGCCGTCGCCCCCACCGAGGACGAGCGTTTCAGCCGCATCACGATCGTCGCCGACGTCGAGTCGGCCACGCTGGAGCAGATCGTGAAGCAGCTCTTCAAGCTCATCGACGTGGTGAAGATCTCCGAGCTCGACCCCCGCCAGTCGGTGGAGCGGGAGTTGCTCCTCGCCACGGTCCGCGCCGAGCCGGAGACCCGCGGCCAGGTGGTGGAGCTGGTCCAGATCTTCGAGGGCAAGATTCTCGCCGTCGGCCCGAACCAGCTCACGGTGTCGCTCGACGGCGCACCGGACAAGCTCGACGACTTCGAGGAGCTGCTGCGCTCGTATGGCATCGTGGAGCTCCAGCGCACGGGCCGGGTGGCCCTGCCGAAGCTCGAACGTGACAGCGGGCGCCTCCGCGCCCTGAAGGGAAGGGCCAGCTGATGACCGCCACCGTGTACTACGAGGCCGACGCCGACCGCTCTCTGATCCAGGGTCGGAAGGTCGCCATCATCGGCTACGGCTCCCAGGGGCACGCCCACGCCCTCAACCTGCGCGACTCCGGCGTCGACGTCCGTGTCGGCCTCCGGGACGGATCGGGGTCGAAGGCCAAGGCCGAGGCCGAGGGTCTGCGTGTGCTGCCGGTCGCCGAGGCGGCGGCGGAGGCCGACGTCGTGATGATCCTCCTGCCCGACACCGAGCAGAAGCGGGTGTACGACGCCGAGATCGCACCCCACCTGTCGCCCGGCGACGCCCTTGCCTTCGCCCACGGTTTCAACATCCGCTTCGGTCGCATCACCCCGCCGGCCGGGGTCGACGTGTTCATGGTGGCTCCCAAGGGGCCCGGTCATCTCGTGCGTCGCACCTACGTCGAAGGCGGCGGCGTGCCTTCGCTGATCGCTGTCGCCCAGGACGCCAGCGGCAAGGCGCGCGACGTCGCCCTGTCCTATGCCGACGCCATCGGCAGCGCCCGGGCCGGTGTGATCGAGACCACGTTCGCCGAGGAGACCGAGACCGATCTGTTCGGCGAGCAGGTCGTGCTGTGCGGCGGCTTGACGGCGCTGGTGCAGGCCGGCTTCGAGACGCTCGTCGACGCCGGCTACCAGCCCGAGATGGCGTACTTCGAGTGCCTGCACGAGGTGAAGCTCATCGTCGACCTCATGTACGAGGAAGGCATCGCCGGCATGCGCTACTCGATCTCCGACACCGCCGAGTACGGCGATCTGACGCGTGGGCCGCGCATCATCACCCAGGCGACCCGGGAGGAGATGAAGCGCATCCTCGACGAGATCACGAGCGGCCGCTTCGCCGAGGAATGGGTGGCCGAGTCAGAGGCGGGCCGACCCCGCTTCAACGAGCTGCGGGAGGCGGGTAAGCAGCACCCCGTCGAGCAGGTCGGCGCCCGCCTGCGGGCCATGATGCCGTGGATCTCGGCCGGCAAGCAGAAGGTGGCCGACGCCTCCGGCGGCTGATCCACGGGTTCTGACGAAACTTCGGGCGCGTTTCGCGCCCGTAGCGACGCGAAAACCGGTGGATTAGCGGTCGGCGAGATACAAGGCCCGCACGGCGAAGGCCTGGCGGACCTCGGCCACGACCTCGTCGCGGAACTCCTTGCGGAACGTGGCGTCAGTGACGAGGTAGACGGCGAAGTTCAACCCGGCGAACACGGCCAGGAAGCCGGACACGCGCAGCAGCGGCTCGCTGAGCACCAGTTGCCGACCGCTGAGATCGGCGGTGAACAGGACGTGGGGCTGGCCCGCCTGCGTCCAGGCCGCCACCGTGGCGCTCGGCACGGCGAGGAAGCCGAAGGCCACGCAGAACCCGCCGACGATCGCCGACACCAGCACGATCTGGACGCCCTGGCTGAAGACGAGCACGAGCACGACGTTGGCCCACTGTCGTCGGGACAGCCGTCGTGTCGTGATCGCCCCGCCCGGGACGGTCAGCGCCGCACCCGGAGTGCCCTCGGCCAGCTCGTGGGCCTGCGGCCAGGAGTCGAAGGCGGACAGGTCGCTCACGTCGCCGGGCATCCGGATCAGCAGGAACAGCGTGCCGACGACCAGGAAGCCGGCGAGGCAGATCCAGTACGCCCACCCGTACAGGACCCCCACGGTCTGCCAGACCTCGGCGGTCAGGAAGAGGAACGTCACGAAGATCGTCAGCAGCGGCAGCGCCCGGGCGAGCAGCGTCACCAGCGTGCCCAGCTGGACGCCGACCTTGCCGAGGGCCCACAGCGTCATCGGGATGAGCCCGTAGCTCGTCACGACGTAGATGAGGGCCAGGAACAGCAGGCCCTCGCCCACGGTCTTCAGAGCGTCACCCCACTGGCCGCCCAGCGCCACTGAGGCGAGGGCGGGCGCCAGCACGAACACGGCCAGCTCGGCCGGGCCGACAGCGGTCGGCCGGGCGCCGGCCGGCCGGCCCCGCACGACGTTGGCCAGCATCCACGTGGCGACGAGGATGGCGACGATGCCGGCCAGCGCGGCCAGGTTCTGCGCCCACGACCACTCCAGGTCGAGGGCGTTCAACGCCAGCGCCACGTAGGCGATGACGAGGGCCGGCAGGGAACGCGTCCAGACGTCGGTGGTGGCGGAGTAGTCGTCGATGAAGTGCGGGAGACCGCGGCGCACGAACCAGCGCTCAACCGCGTCGAACCCCCGCGACGGCACCGGCGGAGGTTACGAGAGCGCCGCTACCACGTGGTCGATGCAGGCGGTGAGGGCCTCCACGTCGGCCGGATCGATCGACGGGAACAGCCCGATGCGCAGTTGGTTCCGGCCCAGCTTGCGGTACGACTCGGTGTCGACGATGCCGTTCTCGCGAAGCACCGTCGACACGGTGGCGGCGTCGACTCCGGCCAGGTCGATCGTGCCCACCACCGTGGACCGCATGGTCTCGTCGGCCACGAACGGCGTGGCGTACTCCGATTTCTCGGCCCAGCCGTAGAGGATGACGGCCGACTCTTGCGAGCGGGCCACGCACCCGTCGAGCCCGCCGAGGCCGAGCATCCACTCGAGCTGCTGGTCGAGCAGGAACAGCGTGGCCAGCGCGGGCGTGTTGTACGTCTGGTCGAGGCGGCTGTTCTCGAGGGCGATCTTCAGGTCGAGCGAGGCGGGGATCCACCGGCCCGACGAGTTGATGTGCTCGATGCGCCCGACGGCGGCCGGCGAGCAGAGCGCCAGCCACAGGCCGCCGTCGGACGCGAAGCACTTCTGCGGCGCGAAGTAGTACGTGTCGACCTGGCTGGGATCCCACGCCAGGCCGCCCGCTCCCGAGGTGGCGTCCGCGACGATGAGGCCGTCGGCGCCGACGGGCCGTTCGAGCGGCATCATCACGCCGGTGGAGGTCTCGTTGTGGGTGAGGGCGTAGACATCGACGGCGGGGTCGGCGGCCGGCTTCGGGTGCGTGCCCGCCGGCGAGGAGATCACGTCGGGGGGCGCCAGGTGGGGGGCGGCGTCCGCCGCCGCGGCGAACTTGGCGGAGAACTCGCCGAAGCTGCAGTGCTGGCTCTTCCACTCGATCAGGCCGAAGGTGGCGGCGTCCCAGAACGCCGTGGTGCCGCCGTTGCCGAGGAGAACCTCCCACCCGCTCGGCAGGGAGAACAGCTCGTGCAGGCCGGCCCGGATGCGCCCGACCACATCCTTCACCGGGGCCTGGCGGTGCGACGTTCCCAGCCACGAGGCGCCCACGTCGGCCAGGGCGCTCACCGCCGCGGCCGGCACCTTGGACGGCCCACAGCCGAAGCGACCATCGGCGGGAAGCAGCGAGGGAGGGATCCGAATGTGCACGGGGGTCGGGGACGTCACTGTGCCATCCTGGCAGGCGTGAACCGGATTTCCCGAAGGATTGGCGCCATCGCCGAGTCGGCCACGCTGGCCGTCGACGCCAAGGCCAAGGCGCTGAAAGCGGCCGGTGAGGACGTCATCGGGTTCGGTGCCGGGGAACCCGACTTCCCCACGCCGGCGCACATCGTGGAGGCTGCCGTCGCCGCCTGTCGCGATCCGAAGAACCATCACTACACGCCGGTGGCCGGCCTGCCCGAGCTGCGGTCGGCGCTGGCCGTGAAGACCAAGCGCGACTCGGGGTTCGACTGCTCGGCGGCCCAGATCCTTGTCACCAACGGCGGGAAACAAGCCGTCTACAACACCTTCGCCACCCTGCTCGACCCCGGTGACGAGGTGATCGTCCCGGCGCCGTACTGGACCACCTATCCCGAGGCCATCGCCCTGGCCGGCGGCGTCGCGGTCGAGATCGCCACCGACGTGGCGTCGGGCTTCCGGGTCGCGATCGAACAGCTCGAGTCGGCGCGGAGCCCCCGCACCAAGGCGCTGTTGTTCGTGTCGCCCAGCAACCCGACGGGGGCCGTCTACCCGCCCGACGAGGTGGAGGCCATCGGCCGGTGGGCGGCGGACCGCGGGGTGTGGGTCGTCACTGACGAGATCTACGAGCACCTCACGTT
>JBKOXV010000166.1:0-6774 GCA_046725105.1 bacterium
CCCCCCTTTTCAAGCAGAAGACGGCATACGAGATCTGACCGGCAGTCTCGTGGGCTCGGAGATGTGTATAAGAGACAGCACCATCGTCATGCCGGCGCTGCGGGCCGCCGTGGGCCGCCTCTCACCGGAGCTGCGGCGCCCGGCCGAGTACCACCTCGGGTGGGTCGACGTCGACGGCCGTCCGGCGGCGGGCAGCGGCGGCAAGCACGTGCGTGCCGCTCTCGCCCTCCTGTCGGCGGCGGCAGTGGGCGCCGACGAGACCGTCGGCGTGCCGGGAGCCGTCGCCATCGAGCTCGTCCACAACTTCTCGTTGTTGCACGACGACGTGATCGATGTCGACCGCGAGCGCCGGCACCGCACCACGGTGTGGGCCGCCTTCGGCGTCGGTCCGGCCATCACCGCCGGTGACGCCCTGCACACGCTCGCCATGCAGGTCTTGCTCGACGAAGGAACGCCCGAAGCGGTGCGAGCGGCGTCGGCGCTCGCCGAGGGAACGAGCCGCATGATCGCCGGCGAGACCGTCGACATCGTGTTCGAGACGCGCGACGACGTCACATGGGACGAGTGCCTCGAGATGTCGAGCGCCAAGACCGGTGCGTTGCTGGCGTGCGCAGCCTCGCTGGGCGCGATCCTCGCCGGCGCTCCCGCGGCGCGGGTGGAGTCACTGGCTTCCTACGGGCTGCACCTCGGCCTGTCGTTCCAGGCCGTCGACGACATCCTCGGCATCTGGGGCGAGACGGCCACCACCGGCAAGCCGGTGTTCGGCGATCTGCGCCAGCAGAAGAAGACACTGCCGATCACGGCGGCCCTGGCGCGGTCGAACGGCAACCTGGCCGAGCTGCGGGCGCTGTTGGACGCCAGCCGGGACGACGAGGCGGCGGCGGCGCGCGCCGCCGACCTCATCGAGAAGTTCGGCGGGCGCCACGCCACGGAGGAGGCGGCAGCCGAACATCTCGATGTCGCCCTGGCCGCCCTGCACGCCGCGGCTCCGGTGCCCGCCGTCGAAGCCGAGCTGGTCGAGCTGGCCCGGTACGTCGTGGAGCGCCAGCAGTGAGCGCGGCTGAGGCGCTGGCCCGGGGCCGCGACGCCCTGCTGGCGATGCAGGACCCGCAGGGATGGTGGAAGGGCGTCCTCGACACCAACGTCACGATGGACGCCGAAGACCTCCTGCTGCGCCAGTTCCTGGGTGTGCTCACGCCCGAGCAGGCGGCCGGCGCCGCCGCCTGGATCCGCTCGCAACAGCGCGACGACGGCACGTGGGCCAACTTCTTCGGGGGGCCGCCTGACCTTTCGACCACGGTGGAGGCGTACGTGGCGCTGCGCCTGGCCGGCGACGCCACCGACGCTCCTCACCTCGAGAAGGCACGGGCCTTCATCCTCGAACAGGGCGGCATCGAGCGCACACGCGTCTTCACCCGCCTGTGGCTGGCGCTGTTCGGCGTCTGGCCGTGGGACGACCTGCCCGCCCTTCCGCCCGAGGTCATCCTCCTGCCGAAGTGGTTCCCGCTGAACGTCTACGACTTCGCCTGCTGGGCTCGCCAGACCATCGTGCCCTTGACGGTGGTGGCGTCGTTCCGGCCCCTGCACGCCCTGCCGTTCGACGTGGACGAGCTCTTCACCGGCGCGGCCCGGCCGGCCCGGCAGTCGCTGCGCACCTGGGAGGGCCGGTTCGAGGTGCTCGACCGGATCCTGCACTGGCACGAGCGGCACCACTCGCGACGGCTGCGCCGAGGGGCCCGCCGCCGGGCCGAGCAGTGGATCGTCGCCCGCCAAGAGGCCGACGGGTCCTGGGGCGGCATCCAGCCGCCGTGGGTGTACTCGATGATCGCCCTGCGACTGCTCGGCTACCCGCTCGATCACCCCGTGATGGCCGCCGGTTTCGACGGCCTCGACCGGTTCACCGTGTGGGAGGGCGGCACCCGGCGCCTCGAAGCATGCCAGTCGCCCGTGTGGGACACGGCATGGGCCGTCCTGGCCCTGGCCGACGCCGGGATGGCGACCGATCACCCGGCCTTGGTTCGGGCCGCCGACTGGCTGCTCGCCGAGGAGATCGACGTCGAGGGCGACTGGACGGTGCGACGGCCGTCGTTGGCGCCGGGCGGCTGGGCCTTCGAGTTCGAGAACGACAACTACCCCGACATCGACGACACGAGCGAGGTCGTGCTGGCCCTGCGACGGGTGGCGCATCCCGACCGCCCCGCCGTGCGAGCCGCCATCGACCGCGGCGTGACGTGGACCCTCGGCATGCAGTGCCGCGACGGCGGGTGGGGTGCCTTCGACGTCGACAACACGCGCGACCTGTGCCGGCGGCTGCCGTTCTGCGACTTCGGCGAGGTGATCGATCCGCCCAGCGCCGACGTGACGGCCCACATGGTGGAGATGCTGGCGCTGGTCGGCCACCACGGTCCCGCCCTCGACCGCGGCGTGTCGTGGCTGTGGCGCGCCCAGGAGGCCGACGGCTCGTGGTTCGGCCGTTGGGGTGCCAACTACGTCTACGGCACCGGCGCGGCCGTGCCCGCCCTCGTCGCGGCGGGCGCCCGCCCCGACGACCCCCGCTTGCTCCGGGCGGCGTCGTGGCTGCTCGACCGTCAGAACGCCGACGGAGGCTGGGGCGAGGACCTGCGCTCCTACGACGACCCGGCGTGGAGCGGCCGCGGCACGTCGACGGCATCGCAGACGGCGTGGGCCCTGCTGGCGCTCCTGGCCCTCGGGCGGCGCGACGGCGCCGTCGAGCGGGGCATCGAGTTCCTGGTCCACACCCAACGACCCGACGGCACCTGGGACGAGCCGCAGTTCACGGGAACCGGGTTCCCGGGCGACTTCTACATCAACTACCACCTGTACCGGCAGGTCTTCCCGGTGATGGCCCTCGGCCGGTTCGTGCGGGGAGCAGCATGAGGCTCACGGTCGCCGCGCCGCTGCGCCTCGAGGCGTGGTTCGCCCGGCGGGGCCTCGACGGCACCGCCGTCGTGCGCGCCGGCATGGGGCCACGTCGGGCCGCCCGCACCGGGGCCGGGCTGGTCGGCACCGACGGCGCCGTCGCCGTCGTCGGCTTCGCCGGCGCTCTCGACCTGGGATTGCGTCCGGGTCAGGTCGTCGTGGCCACCGAGGTCCGCACCGACGACGGGTCGACGCCGCCGATCGAGCTGCCGAGCGCCCCGCTGCTGGCGGCAGCACTCCGGCGGGCCGGGCTCGAGGTCGCCAGCGGA
The DNA here is from genome assembly GCA_046725105.1 of bacterium. Classification (GTDB taxonomy): domain Bacteria; phylum Actinomycetota; class Acidimicrobiia; order Acidimicrobiales; family Ilumatobacteraceae; genus DASXAI01. The sequence continues at coordinate 3,210 of JBKOXV010000166.1, forward strand.
CCCGTGATCGCCACGCCCCGGCTCACGAGCGGGGCGGCGCGTGGCCCGCTGGCCGCCGGCGGCGCCATTGCCGTCGAGATGGAGTCGCCGTGGCTGCTGGCCCCGCTGGTGGACGCCGGCGTTGATCCCCGTTCGCTCGCCGTCGTGCGGGTCATCTCGGACACGCCGCACCACCGGCTGGTGTCGCCGGCCACCGTCACCGGCGGCACCCGCGCCGCCCGCCGCTTACCCGCCCTCGGCCCGGTGCTCGTGCAGTGGGCCGCGGCGTTGGGACCCCGGCGGCTGCTGGCGGCGTCGCCCCGCTCGTTCTGCGCCGGCGTCGAGCGGGCCATCACCGTCGTGGAGCGGGCCCTCGAGCGCTACGGCCGGCCCGTCTACGTCCGACGCCAGATCGTGCACAACACCCACGTGGTACGGCGGCTCGAGGAGCTCGGTGCCGTGTTCGTGCAGGAGCTCGACGAAGTGCCGGACCACTCGACGGTCGTCCTGGCCGCGCACGGCGTGGCGCCCGAGGTGCGCGGCGACGCCGAGCGGCGCCAGCTGTTCGCCATCGACGCCACCTGCCCGCTGGTCGCCAAGGTGCACCGTGAGGCCAAGCGCTACGGCGAGGAGGGCTACGACATCGTCCTCATCGGGCACACCGACCACGAAGAGGTCGTCGGCACCCGCGGCGAGGCGGCCCGCATGACCGTGGTGAGCCAGCCCCACGAGGTCGACGACCTCGACCTCGACCCGGCCCGGGTCGCCTACCTCACCCAGACGACGCTGGCCCTCGACGAGACGGCGGCAGTGATCGAACGCCTTCACGAGCGGTACCCGGCCATCGTCGGGCCCAAGGCCGACGACATCTGCTATGCCACCCAGAACCGCCAGGAGGCGGTGCGCGCCATTGCCCCCGAGTGCGATCTCATGGTCGTGGTCGGCTCGGCCAACTCGTCGAACACAAACCGGCTGGTCGAGGTGTCGCGGCGCGCCGGCTGCCCGGCCGTCCTCGTGGAGGACGCCTCCGAGCTCCACCTCGACGTGCTCGCCACGGCGCGCACGGTCGGCCTCACCGCCGGCGCGTCGGTACCCGACGAGCTCGTCGACGGCGTCGTCGCCGCCCTGAGCGCGCTCGGTCCCGTCACGGTCGAAGAGCGCCGGGTCGTCGAGGAGAACGTCCAGTTCCGTCTACCCGCCGAGGTCCGCTGACATGCCCATCCCGCTCCGCCAGGACCTCCGCATCGGGTCGTACCTCGTCCGCCAGAAGCTGAAGCGCCGCAAGCAGTTCCCGTTGATCGTCGAGATCGAGCCGCTGTTCGCGTGCAACCTGGCCTGCCCGGGCTGCGGCAAGATCCAGCATCCCACCGACATCCTGCGGCGCCGGCTGTCCGTCGAGGACGTGGTCGGGGCGATGGAGGAGTGCGGCGCGCCGATGTGCTCGATCGCCGGCGGCGAACCGCTCCTGCACCCGGAGATCGAGAAGATCGTGCAGGCGCTCGTCGACCGCAAGATCTACGTGTACCTGTGCACGAACGCCGTGTTGCTGCCGCGGAAGATCGAGAAGTTCACGCCGTCGAGATACTTCTCCTTCGCCGTCCACATCGACGGGCTGCGCGAGCGCCACGACGAGGCGGTGGCGCGTGAAGGCGTGTTCGACGACGCCGTCGCCGCCATCCGCGACGCCAAGGCGCGCCGCTTCCGCGTCACCACCAACTCGACGTTCTTCAACACGGATTCGCCCAAGACCGTGCGCGACGTCCTCGATTTCCTGAACGACGACCTCGAAGTCGACGCCATGATGATCTCGCCCGCCTACGCCTACGTGAAGGCGCCCGACCAGGAGCACTTCCTCGGGGTCGAGCAGACACGCGCCCTGTTCCGTGAAGCCTTCGCCGACGGCCGGCGCCGGCGCTGGCGCCTGAACCACTCGCCGTTGTTCCTCGACTTCCTCGAGGGCAAGGTCGACTTCGACTGCACGGCGTGGGGCATCCCGAGCTACTCGGTGCTGGGCTGGCAGAAGCCGTGCTACCTGATGGCCGACGGGTACGTGTCGTCGTACAAGGAGCTGGTGGAGACCACTGACTGGTCGAAGTACGGCCGGGGTCGCGACCCACGCTGCAACAACTGCATGGCGCACTGCGGCTACGAGCCGACGGCGGTACTGGCCACACTGCGCTCGCCCCGGCAGGCGCTGCGGGCCATGCGCACCGGCTAGGCGGCTTTCCCCGGCAGGGGGTCGCGCATGTAGCGATCGAGGGTGGGGCCGACGAGGTCGGCCACCTCCTCGACGGGTGCCGACGCGAGCGGCTCGAGGCGCAGGACGTAACGCACCCACGCCAGTCCCATGAGCTGTGACGACACGAGGGCCCGGCGCACCTCCTGGCCCGCCTCCTTCTGGGACCAGATGCGCTCGGCGAGGTACTCGCGCACCGCCGAGGCGATGGCGGGGGAGGTGCACATGGCCTGGGCTACCGACACGAAGTCGCCGCTGCCGTCGCCCTCCCACAGTCGGAGGAAGCCCCGTATGACCCCGGCACCGCCGGCCCCCGACGCCGCCACCTCCTCCACGATGAGCCGCGGATCGCGCGAGAACTGGAGCGCTTCCGCGAACAGGTCGGCCTTTCCTCCCGGGAAGTAGTGGTGCACGAGCGACGGGTCGACGGCGGCTCGGGCGGCGATCCCGCGCAGGCTGGCGTCGGCGTAGCCCACCTGCTGGAAGTAGCCGCGCGCCACTCGGACGATCTCGCCCCGGGTATCCGGACGGCCGGGGCGGCGCCCACTGCTCGTCATCACGGGCCCACTGTGGTACAACTCATCGGTGATGAAATCTACCTCCACCCCCCGTGGCGTGTTGGCCCGCGTGGCCGGCTGGTCCTACGACCATCGCCGGATGGTGTTGGTGGTGTGGGTGGTGGTGCTGGTCGCTGTGTCGGTGCTGTCGCAGGTGGTCGGTTCGGACTATCAGGACAAGTTCAGCGGCGGGAACATGGAGTCGCAGCGGGCCCAGAATCTGTTGAAGGCGCGGTTCCCGGCCCGGGCCGGGGATCCGGCCGACGTCGTGTTCCGCACCAGCCCCGATCCGGTCACCACGCCGGCCAACCAGCAGGCCATCGAGACCGTCCTCAAGAGCGTCCAGGGGCTGCCCCACGTGAGCGGGGTGGTGAGCCCGTTCGAGCAGGCGAGCCAGATCAGCCAGATCGATCCGCACATCGCCTTCGGGGTGGTGCAGTTCGACCGGGAGACGGGTGACCTCACCGCCTCGCAGGTCCAGAAGGTCATCGACACGGCCAACGCCGCCACCCCGGCGGGGTTGGAGGTCGAGTTCGGCGGTCAGCCCATCAGCAAGGCCGTGTTCGCCACACCGGGGGGCAGTGAGGCCATCGGCGTGGCGGCCGCCATCATCATCTTGCTGATCGCCTTCGGCTCGGTGATCGCCATGGGTCTGCCCATCCTGACGGCCCTGTTCGGTGTCGGCATCGGGTTCGCCGTCATCTCGCTGTTGAGTCACGGTGTGGTGGTGCCCACCTTCGGGCCGCAGCTGGCCGCCATGATCGGCATCGGTGTCGGCATCGACTACGCCCTG
>JBKOXV010000053.1:0-4876 GCA_046725105.1 bacterium
CTCCAACATTTGGCGGCCGTCGGCGAGCGACCCGAAGTACGGCTTCCCGTGGCCGAAGACGACCGGCACGACGTCGATCGCCACGTGGTAGATGAGCCCCAGCGACAGCGCCTGCCCGCCGACCTCACCCGCGCCCACGCCAATCTCCCCCTCGCCAGCCAGCTCCTGTGCTCGCGCGATTCCCTCCTCCACCGAGGTGGCGAAGTGGTACGACGCCTCCGGGTGCCAGCCCGTCGGCCGCGGGCGGTGCGACACGACCACGACGTGGTCGCTCGCCGGCGGGTGGCCCTCCCACCCGTTGGTCAGGTCGAATTGGTGCCGCCCGATGACCAGGACCTTCTGGCGCGACCACATGCCACGCACGTAGTCAGCCGAGGCCGCTGAGACCCGGAATGGCGCACCGTGAACGTCGGCGTGGTCTTCGTCGACGAGGGGACAGTCGCCGTTGAAATACCAGTCGTGGAGCGGCCCCACGTCGTCGCGCTCATCGGCGATGTAGCCGTCCAGCGAGGCCACTGCGTGCAGGTACGTCGTTCCTATGCCTACTCCTCCTTCCGACTGGCCGGCGGTCCAGCGAGAATCGTCGGGACGTACTCGAGCAGTTGGATGCGACCATCGAACGTGCGGCTGCTGATCATGTCGAGAGCAACATCGGGATAGCCGTCGTAGATCCGCTCCCGGCCGCTGCTTCCGGTGATGACGGGAAAGACAACGACGCGGAAGCGGTCCACGAGACCGGCGTTCAGGAGAGAGCGGCACAGCGTGAGGCTGCCGATGGTGCGCATCGACTTGGAGCCCTTGTCCTTCATCTCCCGCACCGCCTCCACCGGGTCTTGAGGCACGAGTTGCGTGTTCGCCCAAGCAAGGGGCTCGCTCAACGTGGTCGAGAAGACGACCTTCGACAATCCGCGAGGGCATCGGTGCCTGGCTCGCCGTATCCCGACATGACGCGGTAAGTGGTTGCCCCCATCAGCACCGTGTAGTCCGCTTCGGGATCCTCTCCCAACCACGCGAGGTACTCGGGACCTTCCAGCCCCCACAAGCCCGGCCAGCCGTCGGCGGCCGCGTAGCCATCGAGCGAAGTGATGAAGTCGATGAGGACGGTTTGGACGGGCGGCGAGGCGAGAACTTATCGCCAGCGCGCGGCCGAGTCGGCGATGTGTACGTGGCAGGTGCGTACCGAACCCCGCCCATAAGGCGCGTTGTCGAGGCACGCCGTCCGCGCCACCTACCGCCGGATCGGCGGCGCACAGGTCACCAGTCAACCGGATCAAACTCCAGTCGGAGAAGCGCACACCGAGCCGGCGATCGAACGACACCTGAGGGCGGTTCCAGGCTGGCTCCATGTGCCGGAACATCACGGAGCTTCGCGGCCTGAAACGCCCGCGACACGCGAGGAGGTCGACGCTGCCGCCCGGCATTTCGTCCGGAAGGTGACCGGGATCACCACGCCCGCGGGCGCGACCCACGATGCCATGCATGGGTTCCTATGAGATCGCCGATCTGGTCCAGGAGCTGCTCGGGCAGATGCCTGTCCGGCGACGACCGCCGAAGAGCGTGCCGCCGCTCTGGCGGCCTGTAGTTGGCCGCGCCTTCGCTAGTCGCGCTCGACCCTTCGTAGTCCTCGCTCAGGCGTCCATGACTCGACAACGAGTTTGGTGGCCTCGGCATTGAGGGCGGTGATGACGACCACGGTGATGTCGGCGACGAACATCTCCCCGTCAGACTGCCCGTTTCCCTCGTCCGTGCTCACCGGGCCGGCGGGGATGGCTCGTCCGGCGACCTTCGCCTCTCCCGGCCAGTCGCTCTCCTTGCCCTCCTCGGGGTGGAACGCCGGGCCGTGCAGGGCGAAGCGGGGATCCCGCTTGAGGTCCGCCCCCTTGCGGGCGCCGATCATCGAACCGAAGCGCAGATCGGTGTCCGTGAACTCGCACTCGATGCCCGAGATGCGTGGAGAGCCGTCGGCGCGCAGCGTTGCGATCGTCTTGTGGCGACCGGCGTCGAACAGCCGCCGCACGCGCCCGGCAAACTCAGGCTCCGCCTGCTCGATAGCCTTCCACGCCGGCACAGGCGCGCAGCGTACCGGCATGTCCAAGCCTTGCGAGCGGACTCGCCGGGAGGGCGCGTTGCACCAGTCGGATGTGATCTACCGTGCAGGCCATGCAGGAGCACGAACACGGCGACCCGCGGTTCGCCGCCGCGACGCAGGCCGCCGAGTGGGACGCGAGGTACAGCGAACGCGAAGGCGCGATGTGGAGCGGGCGGCCGAACGGGCGGCTCGCCGCCGAGGTCGCCGACCTCATCCCGGGTCGGGCGCTCGACGTCGGTTGCGGCGAGGGCGCCGACGCGGTCTGGCTCGCTCGGCGCGGCTGGACGGTCACTGCGATCGACATTTCCGATGTCGCCGTAGCCCGGGCGCGCAAAGCGGCCGAGCTCGCCGGCGCCACGGTCGAGTGGGTCTGCGGGGACGTTCTCAAGACAGCGTTCTCGGCCGGCTCGTTCGACCTCGTGTCGATGCAGTACCCGGCGCTCCCCAAGGCCGCGGGCGAGGCCGGGGTGCGGGCGTTGCTCGACACGGTGCGCCCGGGCGGGTTGCTGCTCGCCGTGTACCACGACCTCGACGACGAGCACCGAGACCACATGAAGTCTCGGGGCGTCGACCCGGCGGACTGCGTCGGTGCCGACGACCTTGGCCGGCTGCTCGGCGACGACTTCACGGTTGAGTTGCATGCGGTCGAGCCGCGCATCGATCCGCCGCCCGACACGCCGCACATCGCTGACGTCGTCTTGCGCGCCCGGCGTCGCTGACCGCGCGGCCGGAGCGTTGGCGCAGCGCGGATCCGGCGTTTGGTATTACCCGCGGTCTCCCGGTCTCACGCGCGTTATGGGCGCGGTTCGGTGCTACCCACCGCGTACACATCGCCGATTCGGTGATGGCTCATCGGCTTGACCGGCCTTCGCTGCCGGAGGAAGCTGCGGCCGTGTGATGGAGGATCGCGGGCACGATGGTCGGCCAATCGGTTCGGTCGAGGCCGTGGCCGGCTCCATCGATTGGTAGCAGCGTGGCGTCGGGGATCTCCTCGGCCAACACATGGCCGTGTGCGAGCGGGAACATTGGGTCGGCCGTGCCGTGGATCACCAATGTCGGCATGGTGATGGATGACAGTGGCGTATCTGGCCGGTCGACGTGTGCCATGACGTCGTGGTTCTGCAGCGACGCGACGTTGTCGGCGCGCTCCACGTCACGGCGGACGAAGTCACGGCATGCGGCTTCGTCGAATGGTCGGTGCCCGCCGGCGAGAAGCCGGGAGTAGCCGACCAGGTACTCGATCACCGACTCGCGGTCCGACCAGTCGACCTCCGCTTCAGCCACGAAGCGCCTGAAATCGTCGGTTGGCGGTGGGAGATCCCGGTCAACGGGAATCGCAGGCGACGTGCTGATGAGCACGAGTGACAAGACACGATCGGCGAAGTCCAGGGCCAAGAGCTGCGCCATGGCCCCGCCAGCGGAGACGCCCACCACGTGCGCCGATCCGAGACCGTAGGCATCGAGCACCCCAGCAGCGTCGGCCACAAGGTCAGCACTGTTGTAACCGGGGCGCCCGGGTTCGTACGTGGTCGATCGGCCCGCGTCGCGGTGGTCGTAACGGATCACGAGCCGCCCACCGTCCGCGAGGCTCCGACAGAACTCCTCCTCCCACCACAGCATCGATGCGCCGAGACCCATGACAAGAAGAACCGGCGGATCGGTTGGTTCGCCGAACGGCTCCGTGCACAGCTGGATCCCGCCCGCATCGATGATGCGCTCGGCCACGTCGCCTCCTTCCGTGGCAGCCTCGGGGTCGGAGATGCCCACCGCCGTCGATCAGCTCAGCGCGCCGGACTCATCGATCGGCGCGGACGCGCCCGATCTTGCCACCATCACCGCAACAGATCGACTGGTACGGCTTCGCGTGCGAGTGCCCGAGCGTCCCAGAACGCGCGGCCCCAAGCGACCCGTTAAACGCGCCGGTGACCGTCCTCGAAGTGCCGGTTGCCGCGCGGTGAGCTCGCACGTGCGAGTGGGCGGGGACGACCAGTGGCGTCAGCCGCCCGCGACGAAGGCGACCACGACGTAGGCGGCCTGGCGGTCGAAGTTCTGCCGTCGGCGGTCGTAAATCGTGGTGGTGCGCGGGTCTGCGTGGCGGGCCGCGAGCTGCACGTCGCGTTGGGGCACGCCGGCGTCAAGGGCCGCCATGATGAAGGCGGCTCGGAGCATGTGAGGGTGCACCGCTCCGAGGCCAGCCCGCTTGCCAATAGATCGAACCCGGCGATGCGCCGTTCGTCGGTCGAGGCGCTCACCGTCACGCCGCCGCAGAATCGCGCCTTCACTGCGTTCGCCGATGACTCGGTCGATCGTTCGCGCCGTTCGAGGAACGAGCGGGACGTCGCTGGCTTGCTCCCCCTGCCGAGGATGCGCACCGTCCGGTGACCCCGTTCGATGCCGAGGTCCTCGATGTTGGTGGCGCACGTCTCGCTCACTCGTAGCCCGTTAAGGCCGAGCAGCACCGCGAGCGCGGCCCAAGATCCTCTCGCCCGTGGAAGTGGACCGGCTGCTGAGCACGCTACGCACGCGTCGCGATAACCCAACGGGGCCGGACGGGCAACCGGACAGCAAGAGGCCCCGGATACGAATCCGGGGCCTGACCTGTGGTTCTCGTTGTGGTTCCGGGCTCCCTCCCCGCAATGTTACGCCAGTACTCGAAGGCAAGCGCAGACGTACCACGCGAGTCGGCTGAGCGGCTCGCGTGGTGCGTCGAGTGGTGGGGTGGTGACCGGTTGGCGCGCACCGGTCACCAGTCCGGGGACGTCGATCAGACGAGGTCGAAGCGATCGA
>JBKOXV010000171.1:0-6980 GCA_046725105.1 bacterium
CCGAGGACCGTGACACCGAGCCGCGGGCAGTCCACCCGGCTCGACACTTCGTCCCACACGTCGGCGCGGATCTCGGCGTCCGAGCGGAGGAACACCTTCAGCAGATCCCGGCCGGTCACGATGCCGGCCGGGCGGCCTAGGCCGAAGTTACTGGTGGCTTGAGGCGGGAAGTAGTCGGTGGCCTGCGGGAACGATGAAGGCTGATGCTGTTTTGTAGCCAGTAACGGTAGTGACATGGGCTGATCGGCTAGGTAGGTTCTTCGTGTGGGCAGAAGGCCATCCGGTGCGATGCATGTGTCGAAGGTTGTGAGCAGACGCGGCGAGCGGGAGTACGTGTCGTGGCTGGTGCGTCGCTCGTTCCGAGAGGATGGCAAGGTTCGTCATGAGACGCTGGCGAACCTGTCGGCGCTGCCGGCGCCGGCGATCGAGGCGGTGCGGGCCAGTCTGGCGGGTAAGACGTTGGTGGCTGCCGGGGACGGGCTACGCATCGGGCGGTCGTTGCCGCACGGGCATGTGGCGGCGGTGTGGGCGGCTGCCAAGGCGTTGGGGCTGCCCGCGCTGTTGGGTCCGGCCGGCAGGTCCCGGGACCTGGCGATGGCGTTGATCGTGTCGCGGGTGGTGGCCCCGGCGCCGAAGCTGGCCACCGTGTCCTGGTGGGCGGACACCACCCTGGGCGTCGACCTGGGCGTGGCCGAGGCGGGCACCGACGAGGTGTACGCGGCGATGGACTGGCTGGTGGGCCGGCAGGACGCCATCGAGGCGAAGTTGGCCGCCCGGCACCTGGCCGCAGACGCGAACCCGTCCCGGATGGCGTTGTTCGACCTGTCCTCGTCCTGGGTGGAGGGCCGCCACTGCCCACTGGCCGCACGCGGCTACTCCCGCGACGGCAAGAAAGGCAAGGCGCAGATCGAATACGGGCTGCTGACCGACCCGGTCGGCCGCCCGGTCGCGGTGCGGGTCTTCGCCGGAGACACCGGCGACCCCACCGCCTTCGTCGAGGCGGTCCGTGTGGTGCGGGACCGGTTCGGCCTGGAGGATCTGGTCATGGTCGGCGACCGCGGCATGATCACTACGGCGCGGATCGAGGCGCTGAAACAACACACCCAACTGGGCTGGCTGACCTGTCTACGGGCCCCGGCGATCGCGGCGCTGGCGGCCGATGACGGGCCGTTGCAGATGACCCTGTTCGACCAGCACGACCTGGCCGAGATCACTCACCCCGACTACCCGAACGAGCGGCTGATCGCCTGCCGCAACCCGCTGCTGGCGGCCGAGCGCACCCGTAAACGCGACGAACTCCTCGCTGCCACCGAGGCGCTAACGGCACCCGTGGTCGCCGCGGTGACCGCCGGCAGGCTGCACGGCGCCGCGGCGATCGGGCTGAAGGTCGGACCGCTGATCAACAAGTACAAGATGGCTAAACACTTCCAGCTGGCCATCACCGACACCAGCCTGACCATCACCCGCGACACCGATCACATCGCCGCTGAGCAGGCGTTGGACGGCATCTACGTGCTGCGCACCAGCATGCCCGCCGACCAGCTCGACGCCCCGGGCGTGGTCACCGCGTACAAGAATCTGTCCTATGTGGAACGCGACTTCCGCCACATCAAAGCCGACGACCTGGCGCTACGCCCTATCCACCACCGGCTGGAAGACCGGGTCCGCGCGCACGTGCTGATCTGCATGCTTGCCGCCTACCTCGTCTGGCACCTACGCCGCACCCTCGCACCCTTGACCTACACCGACACCCAACCACCCACCCGGGACAACCCCGTCGCCCCCGCCCAACGCTCAACCTCCGCCAACCGCAAGGCATCCCGCCACCACGACGACCACGACCAACCCATCCGCTCGTTCCGCGGCCTGCTGACCCACCTGACCACCCTCACCCGCAACCGCCTCCACATCACCGGCACCGCCGAGTTCGACCAACTCGCCGAACCCACCCCCACCCAACGCCGCGTCTTCGAACTGCTCGGCACCCCCATCCCGATCATCCTCACGTAGCCAGAACTCAACCATCCAGGAACAAGAAACCCCAGCTCACACCGGAATTTCTCTATCCAAGATCACGTAACTTCGGCTTAGCGCAAGAGCAAAGTATTTGACGCGCCCCCGGGGGGTGCCCAGCCACGACGCCGGCAGCTGGACCGAAGGCGGCCGAATTCTCGTACCGCGGCATGAGCACGCGGTACTGCGCAGGCAGCTCACCGGACCAATGCCGTACCGCCCGGCGGACCCGCGCGAGCCGACCGTAGAGCAGGTGACACCTACAGCCGCGGACGTGCCGCCGCCGGATCAGTCCACGGCGTGCACCACGTCGCGTTCCTCGGCGAAGTGACAGGCGCTCGGATGAGCCGACTGGGGACGGATCTCCAGCCCGGGTTCGACCTCCGCGCACACGGCCCGGGCCTTCCAGCAACGGGTACGGAAGCGACACCCGGAGGGAGGATTGGCGGGTGACGGCACGTCGCCTTCGAGCACGATCTGGTCGCGGAGTCCCCGCAGCGTCGGGTCCGGTACCGGTACCGCGGACAGCAGGGCCTGGGTGTACGGATGCGTCGGGTGGTCGTAGATCTGGACGTCGTCACCGATCTCCACCACCTTGCCGAGATACATCACCGCGACCCGGTCGGAGATGTGCCGGACGACCGACAGGTCGTGGGCGATGAAGATGTACGACAGGCCGAACTCGTCCTGCAGCCGTTCCAGCAGGTTGACCACCTGCGCCTGGATGGACACGTCCAGGGCGGAGACCGGCTCGTCGCACACGATGATCTCGGGCCGCAGCGCGAGTGCCCGGGCGATGCCTATGCGCTGCCGTTGGCCGCCGGAGAACTGGTGCGGGTACCGGTTGATGTGATCGGGGTTGAGGCCCACGACGTCGAGCAGGTCCTGTACCCGCCACCGCCGGTCGCCCTTCGGCGCCACGTCGGGATGGATCTCGAAGGGCTCGCCGACGATCGTGGCGACCGTCATCCGGGGATTCAGCGACGTGTACGGGTCCTGCATCACCATCTGGATGTTGCGCCGGGCCCGGGTCAGGTCCCGTCCCCGCAGCCGCGAGAGGTCGCGGCCGTGGACCAGGATCCGGCCGGACGTCGGCCGCTCAAGACCGAGCAGCAGCCGCGCCAGGGTCGACTTGCCGCAGCCGGACTCGCCCACGACGCCGAGGGTCTCGCCGCGTCGGAGCCGCAGGGAGACACCGTCGACCGCGCGCACCTCGCCGACCCGCTTGCGGAACAGCACACCGGTGGTGAGCGGGAAGTGCTTGACCAGGTCGTGGGTCTCCAATACGACATCGCTCACGACTGGACGACCTCCTCCCAGTAGTGGCACGCCGCGCCCCGGCCGGCCGCGATGTCGAACAACGGGGGCGCGTCCTCCTGGCAGCGCAGTCGGGCATACCGGCACCTCGGGTGGAACGCGCAGCCGCGCGGGATCCGCAGCAGGCTCGGGGGCATTCCCTTGATGACGTTGAGCTGCTGGCCCTTGAGATCCAGCCGCGGGATCGAGTCGAGCAGCGCCTTGGTGTACGGATGTGCCGGCCGGGCATAGATGTCGTGCACCCGCGCTTCCTCCACGATCCGGCCGGCGTACATCACCGCGATCCGGTCGGCGACGTCCGCGATGACCCCCATGTCGTGCGTGATGAGGATCAGGCCCATGTTGCGTTCGACCTGTAGCTCGGTGAGCAACTTCATGATCTGGGCCTGCACGGTGACGTCGAGCGCCGTTGTCGGTTCGTCGGCGATGAGGACGTCCGGGTCCAGCGACAGCGCCATCGCGATCATCACCCGTTGCCGCATGCCTCCCGAGAACTGGTGCGGGAAGTCGCCGACCCGCTGCCGTGCCGCCGGGATCTTCACCAGGTCCAGTAGCTCGATCGCCTTGCGCCGGGCGTCGGAGCGGGAGATCCCGCGGTGTTTGCGGAACATCTCCCCGAGTTGGAACCCGACCGTGTACACCGGGTTCAGCGCCGACAGAGCGTCCTGGAAAACCATCGCGACGTGGTTCCCCCGAACCTTGCGGCGGTCCTCGTCCGCAAGCGCGAGCAGGTCCACGCCGCGGAAGCGCACCCGACCGCCGGTCACGAACGCCGGCGGGCTGTCCAGGATGCCCATCACCGCCAGCGCGGTCACGCTCTTGCCGCAGCCCGACTCGCCGAGCAGTGCGAGCGTCTCGCCGGGCGCCAGGGTGAAGCTCGCTCCGTTGACCGCATCCGCCACGCCGTTCCTCGTCCGGAACTCGACCCGCAGGTCCCGCACGTCGAGCAGCGGAGCCGACGGGTCCACGCCGGCCAGGACATCGGATGTGACCTGAAGGTTCGTTGCCACGGCGGCACCTCAGCGCAGCTTGGGATCGAGAGCGTCGCGCAGGGCATCGCCGAGCGCGATGAACGACAGAACGGTGGCGACGAGGAAACCACCGGGGAAAAGCAGCAGATGTGGCTTGTCCTGGAAGTAGTCGTCGCCCTGGCTGATCATCACTCCCCAGGACGTCGTCGGCGGTTGCAGACCGATACCCAGGTACGACAGTGTCGCCTCCGCCGCGACCACCGCGCCGAAGTTGATGGTCAGCACCACGACCACCGGCGCCATCGCATTCGGCAGGATGTGGCGGAAGATCAACCGACGGGTGGAGGCGCCCATTGCGCGGGCCGCCTGGACGTAGTCCATGTTCTTTGTGGAAAGCACCGCGGCTCGCATGATCCGAGTCGTCAGCACCCAGCCGAGGAAGGTGATCGCGGCGACCACCGCCCAGATCGACTGGGTCTGGATCATGGTCAGGAACACCACCGCCCCGAGCAGGAAGGGCAGCGCCGCGAAGATGTCGGTGAGCCGGGAGATGACCAGATCGAGCCAGCCGCCGTGGTAGCCGCTCAGAACACCGAGGACGCCGCCGATGAGCGCGATACCGAGCGTCACGAACGCCCCGACGAGGATGGAGGGCCGGGCGCCGTAGATGGTCATCGCGTAGTAGTCGCACCCAAGGTCATTGGTACCGAAGATGTGCCCGCTCCCAGGGGTGAGCCTGGGCTTGGCGATGTCGCAGTCGCGCGGGTCGGTACGCGTCCACAGCCACGGGATCGCCGCCATCGACACGACAAGCAGCACGACCGTTGCGGCGAACAGGAACGCGGGGCTGCGACGCAGCTCCCGACCGGCATCCGCCCACAGGCTCGCTCCACGTTCGGTCGGCGGCTGGACCTCACCCGACGGGAGGCCGGCCGCTACCTCGGTCACCTCCGATGTCGTCGTACCCGGCAGCGCGACGGGTGGGAGATTGCTCGGGCTAGTCATAGCGGATCCTTGGGTCGAGCACGGCGTACAGCACGTCGACGACGAGGGTGGCGACGAGATAGATCAGGACGAAGATCGTCACGACGGCCACGACGACCGGTGCCTCGCCCGCCGCGATGGCGTAGAACACCAGCCGGCCCACGCCGTTGACGTTGAAGATGCCCTCGGTGACCACCGCGCCGCTCATCAACACGCCCAGGTCGATGCCGAGGTTCGTGATGACCGGGATCAACGAGTTGCGCAGTGTGTGGATACCCACGATGCGCGACCGGGTCAGGCCCTTGGCCGCCGCGGTCCGCACATAGTCGGCGCGCAGGTTCTCCATCAGGCTCGTGCGGGTGAGACGGGCGGTGACGGCGAGCTGGATGGCGCCCAGCACGATTCCCGGAATGATCGAGCTCGCCCAGGGATACGCGTCCCGATAGGACGGCGTGAACACATGCTGCAACGCCTCCGGCGCGCCGATGTCCCGCAGCCAGTTGCCGAAGTTCACGCCCACGTAGCGCTGGAGGACGTAGCCCAGCACGAAGATCGGAATCGAGACGATGAGGACGGTGGAGATCTTGACGAGGTAGTCCCAGAAGCTGCCGCCGCGAAGCCCGGCGATAACGCCAGCGGAGATCCCGACCACGATGTCGAACACGAATGCGATGAAGGCCAGGCGCAGCGTGCCGGGCGCCACATCGGCGATCAGATCGAGTACGGGCGTCTGCCGGAAGTCGGTGCCGAAGTCACCCTGCGCCATGCCGACGAGGCGGTCGACGAACAGGCCGAGGCACGGGTTGCCGACATGTGCGAAGCAGGGGTCGTCGGTGCCGAACTGCCTGGCCATCGCCTCCAGTTCGGACTCGCTCGGCGTCCGGTCGCCGAACACCGCGCGCGCCGGGTTCCCGTTGATCTGGATGCCCAGTGCCATCAGGTAGTGCAACAGGAAGAGCGCACCGAACAACGTCGGTATGAAAAGCACGACCCGCCGGACGATGTACCGCCCCACACGAACCTCCCATTCACGAGGCGGCCGGGCGACAGCCGGCGCGGGATCGCCGCGCCGGCCGCCGCCGAGGCGTCAGTTGTTCCTCACGCGGGGAGGACCCGGATCGTCGTGCTCATTTCTGCGAGATCTTGGTGTAGTCGACGCCGCCGACGCCATGGATCGGGTTGACCTCGACGCCGGTGAACTTCGGCGAGTACGTGACCGACGCCTTGCCGAACCACAGTGGCACTACCGGGATGTCCTCACCGACGATCGCCTCGGCCTGGCTGTAGAGCGGAATCGCCGAGTCAAGGTTCTTCGAACCGTCGCCCTTGCTGATCAGCCCGTCGAATTCCGAGTTGGCGTATCCGCTGTTGTTGGACGAGCCGTCGGTCCCGTACAGCGGCTTGAGGTAGTTCTCGACCAGCGGGTAGTCGGGGCTCCAGCCCAGCCGGAACGGACCGGTGAACTTCTTGGCGTCCGCGGTCTCGAGGTACTGCGCGAACTGCAGGTTGCCCTTCAACTCGTAGTCGATGCCCAGGTTCTTCTTGACCTGGTCGCCGACCGCCTGCACCCAGGTTTCATGACCCGCGCCGGCATTGAACCACAACTGGAGCTTGCCGCCCTTCCAGCCGCCGGCCTCGGCGAGCAGCTTCTTGGCCTGGTCGACATTGAGCTCGCAGTACTTGCACGCACCTGAC